>NZ_FORX01000005.1:55889-230763 GCF_900114115.1 Desulfomicrobium apsheronum
CAACGCCTGCTCGGCAAGCGCTTCGGAAAGGACATTCTGGACATTCGCATGCAGGAACGCCTGCGAAGCGCCAGCGCCGAACAACTCGACCTCTGGGCGGAGCGCATCCTCGACGCCACGACCATCGAGGATGTCTTCAGGGAATAAATCCGTCCATCCAGGTCGCGGCCCATGCCTCAAGCCAGGCCCAAGCCGGGCACACGCCTGGCTCTCGCACGCTTTCATCCCTTTCGACCATCTCGTGCCGTGTCCGCCCGAAGATGATTCCTATTCCCGCACGCCGTCTCCAGCCACGGGCGCTCCCGTTTCGAGCAGCCCTCCCCAGTCCGTCCGCTCGTCCATCACCCGCCTGATTTCTTCGGGCAGAAAATCCTTGCCGACGCGGGCTTCCCAGCCTCCGCCAAGGGCCTTGTACACGGCCGACAGATTGATGAGCACCGAGCCCTGCGTGCTCGTCAGCAGATCCTGGGCCTGGACCTTGGAACGCTGCGTGTCCAGGACGCGCTGAAAGTCGGCGAGGCCCTCGCGGTACTGGATCATGGAAATTTCCACCGAACGTGTCGCGGCGTCCACGCCCTGCGCAAGAAAGGCAACCTCCTCCCGGGAGCGCAGGAAGGCGGACAAGGCATCCTCGGTCTCCCTGGCGGCCTGGAGCACCGTATCCTTGTAGCTTACGACCAGTTGCTGGAAACGCGCATCCTGGACGCGGACATTGTTCTTGATGCGCCCGTAGTTGAAGATGTCCCAGCCAAATCCCACGCCTCCCGAATACTGGAGACTGTCTCCGCTCATGAGATCGCCCAGATTGCTGCCGCCCGGATATCCGGCGATGGTCAGCGCCGCGTTGCTGGCCGACAGGCCGATATTTCCGAACAGGGTCAAGCGTGGATAGAGATCCGACTGGGCCACCCCGATCAGCGCGCACTGGGCGGCCATGCGGGCCTCGGCGGCGCGGATATCCGGACGCCGCCGCAGGAGCTCGGCGGGAACGCCCACCGCCACATCGGCGGGCACCTCGGGGATGCGTCCCGGCGCACCGAGCAGGTCATCCACCTCGCCGGGCAGCATGCCGAGCAGCGCAGCCAGACCGTTTTTGGCCTGACGCAGCTGAGCATCCAGTCGCGGCATGGACGCACGCGTGTTAGCCAGCAGCGCCCGGGCCTGGGCCACGTCGAGTTCGGTCACGTCCCCGCCCTCGTAAAGCGCCCGGGCAATCTGCAGGGAGCGTTCCTGAACCGCCACGTTTTCACGTGCGATGTCCAGGCGTTCCTCCAGGGTGCGCAACGTCACGTAGACCCGCGCCACCTCGGCCGTGAGCGTGACCAGCAGATCGTCGTAACCCGCCGTGGCCGCGTCCAGATCCCACACGCCCGATTCCACCGCACGCCTGAATTTCCCCCAGAAATCGAGTTCCCAGGCCGCGTCGAGGGCGACGGAGGCCGTGGCGTAATACGTGTCCACTGCGGGCGAGGTATTGGCGTTGTGCTTGCTTAGACCGTTGTCGGCAAGATTGCCCTTGAGCTGCTGCAGCTGCGGAAACATGTTGCCGGTGGCGATGCCGAGTCTGGCGCGGGCCTCAAGGATGCGCAGCCCGGCAACATGCAGGGATGGATTCCGTTCGCGGGCCATCTCCACCAGCCGGTCCAGCACCGGATCATTCAGTCGCTTCCACCACACCGCAAGCTCGGCCGGGCCATCCTTGAGCCTGGTGTCGCCTTTCCCGCTCCATTCCTTCATCACCGGGACCTCTGGACGGACATAATTCGGACCAACGGCGCAGCCGCCCATAAAGACAAGGACAAGGCCCAGGACCGTGATCCGCAAAACATTGGCGGCTTCCGTCACCCGGCGTGTGGCATCCTTCATGGCGCTACTCCTCGCTCTTCACATTGAAAAAGATCGCATACAGCACGGGCACAACGATCAGCGTCAGCACCGTGGCGAAACCGAGACCGAACATGATGGTCACTGCCATGGACACGAAAAAGGCGTCCTGCACCAGGGGGAGCATGCCAAGGATCGTGGTCAGGGCGGCCATGGACACGGGAATGAGGCGGCTGACTCCGGAATCGATGACGGCTCTGAAGGGCGGTTTGCCGCTCCCGGTTTCCACATCGATCTGATCGATCAGGACAATGGCGTTCTTGATCAACATGCCAGAGAGGCTCATGAGCCCCAGGAGGGACATGAACCCGAAGGGCTGGTCGAAAAGAAGCAGGCCTGCGGTCACGCCGATGACGGACAGAGGCACCGTGAACCAGATGACCAGGGTCTTCTTGATGGAGTTGAAAAGCACTATGACGATGAGGATCATGAGTCCGAAAAACACCGGGATGGTACCCGCGAGGCGCGAATTGGCTTTGGCCGAGTCTTCGGACTCTCCGCCCCAGGCCATGTAGTAGCCGGGCATGTCCCTGATGGGCCATTTGTCGGAGTAACCGACCTTGAGGGTCGAAGCGTCGTACCCTTCCTTAAAGGGATCCTCGCCGGGCGCGAGACTTTTTCCGAGCACCTGCGCCACGTCCACGTTCAGAGCCTGTTCGATCACGGGCTTCACGCGCTTCATCAGCTCGCTCGGCAGGCCCTCGCTCGGATCGGCATGAATGCGCAGCATCTTGAAGCGGTCCCGGCGCCACAGATAGGCGTCCTCGAACTCCATCTTCATGCCGGTCAGCACTTGGCCGATGGGAATCATCGACTGCGCGGCCGGACTCCAGATGGGAATGCTCTCCATGCTGTCCAGGTCACTGCGTTCCGCTTCCGGAGCGCGCGTGATGATCGGGAGCAGCTCGTCGCGTTCCTTGAACACGCCCACCCGGGTCCCCTCGAAAACAGACTCGAAAGCCATGGCGATCTGGGGCCTCTCGATGCCCGCCTTGAGTGCCGGAACTTCGGCCATCTGGGGCCGCATGACCTTGACCTTCTGCCGCCATTCGTTGCGCACGGACTTGGCATGAGGGTCATCCAGCAATACCTTCTCCGCCTTGGCGGCCAGCTCTCTCAGCACCGTCGAATCAGGACCGTACAGACGCAGCTGGATCTTGCCACCCACGGAGGGCCCGAGCACAAAGAGCCGCACGCTGACCAGGGCTTGCGGAAACATGCGGTCCAAATCCCGCTGAATCTCTTTGGTAAGCGCCGGGATGCGCTTGTAATCATCGACGTCCACAAGGATCTGACCGAAGGCGTCGTAGCTCTTCTCCGTCGGGTAGGTCAGCAGGAATCGGACCTGCCCTCCTCCGATCATGGTCGTCATGTGGGTCACGCCTTCGCGCCGGGCGATATCCGCTTCGGCCAGTTCCAGTTGCCGCTGGGTTTCGCGGATGTCCGTGCCTTCGGCGAACCAGAAGTCCACGTAGAACTGGGCCCTGGTGGAGTCCGGGAAAAAGCTGTTCTTGAGGGTGCCAAAGCCGACCATGGCCGCGATGAACATGGCGACAACAACCGCCACCGTGACCCAGCGCCGCCGGATGCACCAGGCCAGAAAGACGCGATATGCACCGTAGAATCTCCCGCCGTAGGAGTCGGACGCGCTGCTTGATCCGTCCGCGTTTTGCGGTCGGACCTTCAGGAACGCCTTGCAAAAAAGCGGGGTGGTGTTCACGGCCGTGACCCAGCTCATGAGCAGGGAGATGAGAATGACATAAAAGAGGGAGCGGCAATACTCGCCCGTGCTGTCCTGGGAAGTGCCGATGGCAGCAAAGGCGGCCACGGCCACGAAGGTCGCACCCAGCAGAGGCACCCCGACCTGCCCCACCACGTCGCGGGCAGCGGTCAGGGCATCCACGCCGCGATTCATTTTTTCCTTCATGCCGTCCGTGACCACGATGGCGTTGTCGACCAGCATGCCAAGCGCAATGACCAGCGCTCCGAGCGAAATTCTCTCCAGGGTGATATCGCCAAGATCCATGACGATAAAAGTCGCCATGATGGTGATCACAAGGACCGCCCCGATGATCAGCCCGCTACGCAGCCCCATGAATATGAGCAGCACCACGACGACGATGGCCACGGCCTCCAGCAGATTGATCAGAAAACCGTTGATGGCCGCGGTCACGGCCCGGCTCTGGTGGGAGATGACGTGCAGTTCCATGCCCACGGGACGCATGGATTCAAGCTCGTGAAAACGCTGGTCCAGGGATTCGCCCATGTCGACCACGTTGCCGCCCAGGACAGTGGAGACGGCCAGACCGATGGCGGGCTTGCCGTCATAGCGCAGGATCGTATCCGGCGGAGCGATGTAGTCACGCTTGATGTCGGCCACGTCACGCAGATAGACTGTGCTGTCCGACCCCATGCCCTTGATGAGCAGCCCGCCGATGTCCTGTTCGGACTTGAATTCGCCCGTGGGACTGATGGGTATATACTCGACCCCGAGCGGCAGATGCCCCGCGCTGGCGGGAATGTTCTTGGCCTTCAGGGCATTGCTGATGTCTGACGGAGATACCCCGAACTGGGACATTTTTTCGCGACGCATCTCGATGAAGATGGCTTCCTTCTGCACGACGTAGAGGGTGATCCGCTTCACGTCCTTGGCCTTCAGAAGCTCGCGTTGCAGAAACTTGGCGTACTCGTAAACTTCGCGCGGCGTGTAGCCCTCTCCGGTGATGGCCAGGAAGACGCCGTAAACATCGCCAAAATCGTCATTGACTATGGACGGTCCGGCTCCGGGCGGGAGACTGCGCTGGGCGTCGGAGACCTTGCGCCGCAGTTCGTCCCAGACCTGAGGCAGGGTGGCCTTGTCGAAATTGTCCTTCATCGAGACCTGCACGATGGACAACTCCCGCGAGGAGCGCGAATCGACCCGCTCCAGTTGGCCCATCTCCTGACAGGCCTTCTCGATCACGTTGCTGACCTCTTCCTCCACCTGCTCCGCCGAGGCCCCCGGATACGGGGTGATGATGACCGCCTCCTTGATGGTGAACTCGGGATCCTCAAGCCTGCTCAGGTTGTTGAACGAATACCACCCGACCACGAGAAAAAGAACGGTCATCACCCAGCTTATGACGCTCTTGCGTATGCTCCACTCCGCGATATTCATCATCATTCTCCCGGGTGATCTCAGAAGGTTCCATCAAACGGCTTGACCCGCATCCCGTCCCGCAGCCGACTGGCTCCGCTGACAGCCACGACCTCTCCGGCCTTTAGCCCTTCGGCTATGCGGATGCCCGCCTCCCCGGCCACCCCGCCCGTGACGACCTCGCGCCGCTGCACCGCCATCGTGTCCGGCTCGACCACCCAGACGTGAGCCACACCCCGCTCGTCGGAGAAAACGGCCACGGCGGGAATGACGAACCGCCCGTCACCGTTGACGCCCTCCGGGGACGAACCGACGATCATGGCGGTCATGCCGGGCAGGATGGAGACGTCGTCTGGTTTCTTCATCTCGAAGACGACCTGGAAGGTCTGGGTTTTAGGATCGGCCCGGGTGGAGAATTCCTTGACGACAAGCGCATACTCCTTGCCCGGCAACGCGGCGAACTCGGCCATGACCGGGGCCTTTTTGCCGGTTCTTTCGGAAGGCTCGTTTATGCGGGCGACAACGCTCTCCGGCAAATCGACCAGAATTTCCAGCGCCGAGATGTCGTCCAGGCTGACGATGGGCTCCTTGGCCTGCACCTCCTGAAAATTTTCCACGTGCCGCCTGGAAACGATGCCCGAAAAAGGCGCGCGCAGGGTCGTGTCGCCGAGCTTGTCCCGGGCCGCATCCAGCGCGGCTTGGGCGGACTCCATTTCAGCTGCGGCCCGATCCTTGGCCTCCCGCCTCTTGACTACCATGCTCTCGCTGGTCGCGCCGGGGTCCTGCTTGCGGATGCGCAAGATGCGCTCGTACTCGCTCGTGGCGCTCTCAAGGGCCGCGCGCACATTGCCGAACTGACCCTGGGCGTTGCGCAGGCTGTTCTCGAAATCACGCTGATCCAGCTGGGCCAGAATCTGCCCTTCCTTGACCTCCTGCCCTTCCCCCACCGGGAGCTGCGTAAGCGTCCCGGACACCTGGAAGGCCAGCTCCGCCCTTTTGGACGCCCGCACCATGCCCGGAAATTTTCGCTGCATGACCGCAGAGGACTCCCCGACGGTCAGCAGCTTCACGGGCCGGGGTTCCTCGGGCGCGGCCTGCCGCTCCGGCGGACTGTCGCATGCCGACAAAAGAAAAAATGAAAAAACAACCAGCAAGGCAGCGCCAGGGAAAAAAAATTCACTGTATCCTAAGATCACGTTATTTCTGCTCATGTTGACACCATTTCCTCGTTTTTTCATCTGCAGCTCAAGAGTTCCAGCCGCGATACCGCATCAAGACCACTATTTCGTATCCGCATTTCACGTAGCGCCAAAATTTCAATATCAACTCAAGAAAGTACATATCTTCACTCAAAATCCACTCCCGTCCAGGCGATCACGCAATTTTCGTCACAACTTTCCTGAACAGCTCCCCATGCAGACATCAAAGGCCACGATACGTCCCACTGGCGAAAACATCGACCACCGCCTGCCTGACCATCTCGTAGACGACTTCGGAGGAACGCCCCTCGGCAAGTGGTCCCGTCACGCTGTCCAAAAAGGAAATCAGCCCGTCCGCGTTGGTGTCGGACAGGGCCAGAAGTTCCCTCCCGGAACCGTCGCCAGGGGTCACGCGGACCCGAACGGACCAGCCAA
This sequence comes from Desulfomicrobium apsheronum, assembly GCF_900114115.1. Classification (NCBI taxonomy): domain Bacteria; kingdom Pseudomonadati; phylum Thermodesulfobacteriota; class Desulfovibrionia; order Desulfovibrionales; family Desulfomicrobiaceae; genus Desulfomicrobium; species Desulfomicrobium apsheronum. Next base: position 62,544 of record NZ_FORX01000005.1, read on the forward strand.
GCCCGCCGCCTTCCGTGATGCTTATGACCGTGCGCCCAAGGGCGGTCACAAGATCCAGCACGTAGACGCAGCCCTCTTGAGGACAAAACGGCAACCCCTCGGCATCGAACGTAGTCAGCCGGGCGAATGGCCTGGCCAGGGCGTAAAGGTTGCTTGCGCTGTTGAAGATGACCACCGCGTCCCCTATCCGACATGACTCGAAAAGCTTTTCCATGTCCGGATTGTTCAGCGCCACGCATCCTTCGGTCCAGTCGCGCTCACGATTGTCGCCGAACTGCCGGACCACTCCGCCGCCATGTATGGCGATGCCGCAGCCAAGGCCCGTGTTGCAGGGGCCGGGCCTGGATTTTCGGGCGGCCTCGCGTATCTTCTTGTATTCCGGGAGAGAGATGACGCCGCTGGCCAAGGCCTTTTCCGCGTCGGCGAGATTTGGGTAGGAAATCCCGAGCGTGCGATGAAAGCGGGTCACGGCCTTTTTATATGATACGAAATACAGGCCCTCGGGGGTTGCGCAGTCGAAGGCCCTGCGCTTGTCCGAGATCGGGTCGATCCCGAAGGTGACGGGATACCTGGCCACCGGCCGTGCGTCCCTGAATGCGACCAGTTCCCTTGTGGCCTTGTCCACGACCAGGCATCCGCTCGTCGCGGACCATGCCTGAGCCGCAGAAAAAATCGTCAGCGCGCAAATCAGCCAAAATAACCGTGTCATTTGACTTTGAAAATGCTTGCGCGGTATTATTTTTAAAATTGATTTCACGTTACCCTGGCTCGAAACAAGGAGGAAAAAAAGATGTTCAGGAAAAAAATGTACCGCGATCTGTCCATGGCCGTTTGTCTCGCCGCTGTCCTTGGTCTTGCCGGATGCGCGACCTTGAACAAGGAGGACCGTGCTCTCCTTGAAAGCGCAAAGCAGTCCGCCGAAGAAGCCAAGCTGTCAGCCGCCAGGGCAGAGGCCGTGGGCGACAGGCTCGAAGCCATGGGCGTGCGCCTTGAAAACGCGGCGGCCAGCGCCGAGCAATCCGCGACCAAGGCCGAAATGGCTGCCGCGCGCGCCGAGGCAGCGGCCGAAAAGGCCGAACGCATCTTCGACAAGTCCCTGAAGAAATAGCCAATCACGGTTATTTTTCCCTGGGACGCGCGACAACCATGGGCACCCCGGTCTTTTCCTCCAGGACCCGTTCAAGGGCCTGACGGTCAATGTCGAGGGGGCCTATGGTTGCTTCATGATAGAGAAGCTCCTCCATGATTTTCATGAGAGGGTATTCCGCCCTTTTTTCAAAATCCTCGAAAGCCTGCACCCAGAACAGCCCATCCCCCCATCCGTATTTGACCGGCTCGTAGATGACCTGGACCGTGGCGCCCACGGGGACCACCGGATAGAGCGCGCCCACGTCCTCCGGGTACATGCGGATGCATCCGTGGCTGACCCTGCGGCCGATGCCCCAGGGCTTGTTCGTGCCGTGAATGGCGTACAGATTACGGGACAGCCTGAACACGAAATCACCCAGGGGATTGTCCGGCCCAGGCGGCACCTCGGCTGGAAGGTCCGGTTCCTCTTCACGGATCGAAGCGGGCACGACCCAAGTCGGATTGGGCGTCTTGCTTTTGACCTTGTAGACGCCAAGCTCCGTAAGATACCCTTCCCTCCCGATGCCGATGGGCGCGGTGAAAAAAAAGTCGTGGCCGCCGTTCGAAAAAAAGAAATACAGCCGCATCTCGGCAAGATTGACCACAATGCCCGCTTGCGGACGTTCCCGGGGAAGCATGAAGGCCAAGGGGATTTTGACCAACTCCCCCTTGGGCGGCACCCAGGGATCGATGCCGGGATTCGCCGCCACGATCTGATTGTACCCAAGGCCAAACTCGCGCGCGATATCAAGAAGCGTATCCTGTTCCTCTGCCTCCACCCGACGCACGGTGCCGTACAAATCCGTCCCCGGCGAGAGCATGAAGGATCTGAGCGCCCAGACGGGCCCGGAATGAGCCAGCAAGAGGACAAACACCGCCGCTCCAAGAGATGAGAATATTCGCTTCATGACCCGCCGCTCTCCATGAATTCCTGAACACCTGAAAAATTCCCCGCTTCGGGCCAAAAACATGACCAACCACGCGACCGGGGCGACTCCTGCCATGACACACGTCACTGCAAGAAGTCGTCATCCCCTTGAAGAAGGGGATCTCTGCCTTTCTAAGTATCTGAAAAGAATGGATTCCCGCCTTCGCGGGAATGACATTCAGGTTCATCCACGACTTTTTGCAGGCGGATCATGACACACCATAGCATACTTGGCCTGCATTGTTCCAGTCGTGATTGCCGGATAATTTCCAGATCAAATCTGGGACCCGCATTTTCAAAGGACTGATGTTTTTGATTTTTTCAAACAGAAAAACGCGATTAACAAATCGCTCCATGAAGGTTTATATCACTGACAAAAAACCACAACGATGATTTAAAAAATCATACAAATAATCTGATAAATATAATTTCATAACTATATTAATTATTAAATAAATAATAACGCATAAATTATAATTTGAAAAATTTAAATTTTCATTATTTTAAAACAAATATAAATTTATTATCAATAATTTATATAAAAATGATACATGTATGACAAATATTATATTCTAATTAAATTTAACAAGATTACTTATAAAATTTTCACATAGCAATTACATTTTTTGTAAGACGCATTGCATTTTATGCTTTCATGTGAGAAATGGCGCAAGGATAAAAATATACCCACTTCATCCTTGCGGAGATTCCATGAAGAACATCAAACTTGGCCTCAAGCTTATCGGAGGCTTTTGCCTCACCGCTCTTATTGCCCTGGCCATAGGACTGCTCGCCATCAACGGCATGAACAACCTGACCCGGGGCATGGATTCCATTGGCTCCGTCTCCCTGCCTACAGTAGAACATCTGCTGCGCATGAAAGGCAGCATCTCCGACCTGACCACCGGGCTTCGTACGCTGCTCAGTTCCAATCTGACCTCTCAGGAACGCAAGGACATCGCCACGAACATCACCGCCATGAGAGCGGAATACAAGAAGTCCCTGGACATATACGCCACCCTACCCCAGACCGCCGAAGCCCAGGCAATCTGGAAACAATGCCAGGAGACCCTCGCCGGTCTGTCCGGAACCAACAACCGCGTGCTTGAACTAAGCCAGCAACTCATTGCCCGGGACATCATGAACCCCGATGACCTGATGCAAAAACTGCAACAATATCGCGGGGACCACTACAAGCTCATGACCGACATCGGCAGGCTTCTGGCCACCGGACAAAATTTCGAGGGCGGCACCGACCATCAGACTTGCAATTTCGGAAAATGGTCCGCGTCGTTCTCCACCGACAACTCCGATTTCGACAAGGCCATGGAGGTCGTACGTGTACCGCACCAAGCCTTCCATCAGACCATCCACGACATCAAGGAAGCCCTCGCGGCCGGGCGTGACGCCGAGGCCCAGGACCTGTACCGGAAGCTCTTGCCCATCGCGGAAGAAGTTTTTGCCCATTTCAGGACCATCCGGGGACAGGCGGAGGCTTCACAGAAAATCTTTCAGGAGATGGGGCAACTGCTCATGGTCGAATCCAAGGCAGAGCAGGACAAGCTCGACAAGCTCCTGATCGAGGTCGTGAACCTGGCGGTCGAGCAGAGCAACCGGAATCTCGACACTGCACGCGCCGCCGCCTCGCGGGACACCACCATTTCCATCGGCGGCATGATCTTGGGAGTCGTCATAGCCCTGGCTCTGGGACTTCTTCTGACCAGATCCATCACCGGGCCGGTGTATAAAGGCGTTGAATTTGCCCGCAAGATCGCCCAGGGCGACCTCACCGCCAAAGTGGATGTGGACCAGAAGGACGAACTGGGCATTCTGGCCCAGGCACTGCGCGACATGGTCGCCAAATTGCGCGAGATCGTAACCGAGGTGCAGTCGGCCTCCGACAACGTAGCCTCGGGCTCCGAGGAACTGAGCGCGTCCGCCGAACAACTCTCCCAGGGCGCCACCGAGCAGGCCGCCTCCGTTGAAGAGGTTTCGTCGAGCATGGAAGAGATGGGTTCCAACATCCGTCAGAACGCCGACAACGCCACCCAGACCGAAAAGATCGCGCTCAAGGCCGCGCAGGATGCCGAAGCCGGCGGCAAGGCCGTGAATCAGGCCGTGGGCGCCATGAAAAACATCGCCGAGAAAATCTCCATCGTCGAAGAGATCGCCCGTCAGACCAACCTGCTGGCCCTCAATGCCGCCATCGAGGCTGCTCGCGCGGGCGAACACGGCAAGGGCTTCGCGGTGGTCGCGGCGGAAGTGCGCAAGCTGGCCGAACGCAGCGGTACGGCCGCAGCAGAGATCAGCGAGCTGTCCTCCACCACCGTGAGCGTGGCCGACCAGGCCGGGCAGATGCTGACCAAGCTCGTCCCGGACATCCAGCGCACGGCCGAACTGGTGCAGGAAATCTCCGCCGCATCGAGCGAACAGAACGCCGGAGCCGAGCAGATCAACAGGGCCCTGCAGCAGCTCGACCAGGTCATTCAGCAGAACGCCTCGGCCTCCGAGGAAATGGCCTCCACATCCGAGGAACTGTCCAGCCAGGCCGAGCAGTTGCAGTCCTCCATCTCCTTCTTCCACTTGGGCGCCACAGCGGCCCGCGTCACCCGGCAGGCTGCCCATCGGGGCATGGCCCAGCCGCCCAGAAGGGCTCCAAAGGCCCTGACGGCCAAGGGTTCAGCCAGCGGACTGGCGCTTGATATGGGGCGGGATGCTGAAGACGATGAATTCGAACGTTTCTAACCAAAGGGCGAACTGACTCATGAGTGACAACACCACCCTGCAATATCTGACCTTTGCCCTGGGCGATGAGGTCTTTGCCCTGGAGACCGGTTCCGTGCGCGAGGTCATCGAACTTGTGCCCGTGACCCGCATCCCCAAAACGCCGCCCTTCATGCGCGGAGTCATCAACCTGCGCGGCCACGCCGTGCCCGTGGTCGACCTGCGCATCAAGTTCGACATGCCCAAAGCCCAGGACACGGTGAACACCTGCATCATCATCGTGGACGTCGAGGTCGAGGGCGAGAGCTGCTACATGGGAGCGATCGTCGATTCCGTGCGCGAGGTCTTTGAAATGACAAGCGACCAGATCAACCCGCCGCCGCGCATGGGCACGTCCATCAGGGCGGACTTCATCAGGGGCATGGGCAAGCAGAACGAGGAGTTCATCATGATCCTCGATATCGGCAAGGTCTTCTCCCAGGAAGAACTGGCACGTATGCGCGACGATGAAGGACTTGAAGCGTAGAAAATCCCCTGTCGTCCTCAACGGTATAATCGGGATCAGTGATCTGAATGCCAAAAAAGCCCCCGCCGGAAATTTCCGTCGGGGGCTTTGTCATCTCATGCCGCTTGAATGTGCGGTCTAGTTTCCGGCCATCATGGCCGCGATGTCGTCCTGCACGGTGCCGATGGGCTTGATGTTGAAGTTCTCGACCAGCACCTTGGCCACATTCGGGGACAAAAAGGCCGGCAGCGTGGGCCCGAGGCGAATGCCCTTCACGCCCAGCGCCAACAGGGCCAGCAGCACGGCCACGGCCTTCTGCTCGTACCAGGCGATGTCGTAGGACACGGGCAGATCGTTGATGTCATCGAGGCCGAAGACCTCTTTGAGCTTCAGGGCGATGACGGCCAGGGAATAGGAATCGTTGCACTGCCCGGCATCGAGCACGCGCGGGATACCGCCGATGTCGCCCAGGTTCAGCTTGTTGTAGCGATACTTGGCGCAACCGGCCGTCAGGATGATGGTATCCTTGGGCAGGTTCTCGGCCACCTCGGTGTAATAGCCGCGCGACTTCTGACGTCCGTCGCAACCGGCCATGACCACGAAACGCTTGATGGCGCCGGACTTGACCGCTTCCACCACCTTGTCGGCCAGGGCCAGAACCTGATGGTGCGCGAAGCCGCCGACGATGCTCCCAGTCTCGATCTCAACGGGCGGAGGACATTTCTTGGCCTGGGCGATCAGCGCCGAGAAATCCTTGGCCCCGCCTTCCGGACGGTCGGGAATGTGCGTAGCGCCTTCGTAACCGACCACGCCCGTGGTGTAGAGACGATCAAGGTAGGTGTTCTCTTTTTTGAGCGGCACCAGACAGTTGGTGGTCAGCAGGATGGGACCATTGAAGGATTCGAATTCCCGGTTCTGCTCCCACCAGGAACCGCCGTAGTTGCCCACGAAATGGGAGTATTTCTTGAAGGCGGGATAGTAGTTGGCCGGGAGCATCTCGCCGTGAGTGTAGACATCCACGCCCGTGCCTTCGGTCTGCTTGAGCAATTCTTCCATGTCCTTCAGATCATGGCCGCTGATGAGGATACCGGGGTTCGTGCCCACGCCGATGTTGACCGTGGTGATCTCCGGGTTGCCGTAGGTCGTGGTGTTGGCCTCGTCGAGCAGGGCCATGGTGGTCACGGCCATGTTCCCGGCCTTCATGACCAGGGCGACCATTTCATCTACAGACAGGTCCTTGGTCGTGGAGGCCAGGGCTTCAAGCATGAAGTCGTCGATCTCGGGCTTGCGAAAACCCAGCACCGCCGCATGATCCGCATAGGCGGCCACGCCCTTGAGGCCGATGATCAGAAGCTCACGCAGGGAGCGCACGTCCTCGTTCTCCGTGGCAAGAATGCCGACGCTTTTGGCCTTTTCGGCGAAGGCGGACGAGTCCGCGCTCCAGGTCGCGGCCTCGGGCAGCGGATCGGCGAAATCCTTACCGTGTTTGGCTTTGTATGCGGCCAGAAATGCAGCTTTGAGACGATCGCGACGCGCCAGCGCGTCCTGGATCAAAACCACGAAGCGGGAGTCGTCCCAGTTGGCGTTGGTGATGGTGGCAAAGAGAGCCTGCAACACGAAATCATCATTGGAACGATCCGGCTGCCCAAGCTCCTTGAGTCTCTCGCCGTACACGGCGATGCCGCGCAGCACGAAAATGAGCAAATCCTGCAAATTGGCGGTCTCTTCGGGTTTGCCGCACATGCCCTTGACCGTGCAGCCCGTATTCTTGGCCGTTTCCTGACACTGAAAGCAAAACATCGTGGCCTCCTTTGTGTTTTCTGTTGCTTGTCGCGTGACAACGCACGCACCTCTGGTCAATCAATGGAAAAATCTATGCCGTAAAGCCGCTCTCCTTATGCTTGGCGGCAATGGCGTCCGCCAGCCGTTCCAGGGCTTCATAAGTGTCATCCTTGGGCAAGCCCTTGCACAGCACAGGCTCAAGCACCTCGACCTTCAGATTGGGTATCATTCCGGCCAGGGTTTCCACGGTCTTGCCGCCCCACCCGTATGAGCCGATTATGGACAGATATTTGGCCTTGGGCCGCAGGGCGTTGGCCAAAAACGCGGCATTGGCGGCCATGGGATGCGGTCCGGCCAGCACAGTGGGAGTGCCGAGCACGATGGTTCCCGCATCCACCAGGGACATGGCCAGCTTGCCGATGTCGGTCACGGCGAGGTTGAAAAGCTCCACCCGCACCTCGCGCTCGGACAGGGCCGCCGCCAAGTGATCGACCATGAGCCGGGTGCTGCCATGCATGGAGACAAAGGGAAAAGCCACCAGATTGTGCGCCGTTCCCGAAACCCAGTCTTTGTAGGCGTCCACGATCCAGCCGGGGCTGTCGTAGATCTGGCCGTGGCTGGGGGCGATCATGCGGATATCGTGGGGGCTCAGTTTTTCCAGGTTCTTGGCGATCATGGACCGAAAAGGCATCATGATCTCGCCGAAATAACGCTTGGCGGCTTCATGCACCCGGCCCTGGTCGCGCACGAAGAGATCGCTTGTGGCAATGTGCGAGCCGAAAAAGTCGCAACTGAACAGGATCTTGTCCTCGGCCAGATAGGTGGACATGGTTTCCGGCCAGTGCACCCAGGGCGTGAGAATGAAGGTCAGCGTCTTGTCGCCAAGGGAGAGGGTTTCGCCGTCAGCTACAACGATGAACTTGTCATCGGGGATGAGCAAAAGGTCCATGAGCATGCCCTTGGCCTTGGCGTTGGTCACGACCTTGGCTTCCGGATACAGGTCCAGCACCAGGGCGATGGTCCCGGAATGATCCTGCTCGGCGTGCTGGGATATTACGTAATCCAGCTTTTCCACACCATCCAGATGCCCAAGCAAGGTATCGACCATATCCGGATCCACGGCGTCGATGAGCGCGGTCTTTTCGCTGCCTTCCACGAGATAGGCGTTGTAGGTCGTCCCGTCTGGGAGCGGCACCAGGGAATCGAAAAGCCGACGGTCCCAATCCACCGCGCCCATCCAGAAAACACCATCAGTGATTTTTTTCGTATGCATGGCAGAATCCTTGTAATGTTGTTGTGTTGCGGAGTTCGCAACTTGAAACTTCAAGCCATTGAGTCATGACTCACCCACGTTAGAACCAAAATTCGGGATATCGCCTGCCCTTGGGGATGTTGTTGACCACCAAGGCGACCAGCAGCAGGACCACCGCCCCCAGCCCCGCCGGAACCAGGGCGTACATGTAGCCCAGGCTATGCACCGAATCTCCACCGATGACCGCGATCAGCGCCGTGGCCCCGCCCGGAGGATGCAGGGTCTTGGTCAGGTGCATGGCCGCAATGGCCGTGGCCACGGCCACCGCGGCGGCCAACCATGGAGTTTCGCCGAGAACCTGCTGCGCGCATACACCAATTATTGCGGAAAGAACATGCCCCCCGAGCACATTTCTCGGTTGTGCGAGGGGGCTGCGAATAGCCCCGTAAACCAGCACCGCCGTGGCTCCGAAAGATCCAATCAGCAAAGCCTGGCCGGTTTGATCGACCATTTTGGCATGAATCAGCCCCACAAGGGCGATGCCGATCACCGCGCCGACCCAGGACCAGAGCACTTCCATGGCGGCCACCCGGGGCGGGCTTTGCGTCGTGCCGCGCATTTTCTTGAAATAGTGCATGCCCTACCTCCCGCACATGGCGCCGACGAGGTCGGTCCGGGTCACGATGCCTACGGGGCGACCCTGCTCGTCGCAGATGGGCAGGCGATTGATGGAATGCCTGGCCAGCATCTCCGAGAGTTCCGCCACGGACGTCCGGGGGGAAGCAACCACGGGTGGGATGCTCATGATGCCATCCACCGGCAACGTGCGCATGTCCGCGACCATGCAACCCGGCTTGGTCAGGCATGTGGCGACCACGGTCATGAAACTGGCCGTGCCGGGCAGACCCATCTTTCGCAGATAGTCCTTTTCCGAGACGACTCCGCATATCCTGCCCTGCCCGTCGAGCACGGGCGCGCCGCTGATTCCGAGCCCCGCCATGTGCGCGGCGGCTTCCGAAGCGCTCATGCCTGTTCGCAGGCAATGCACGGGCGCGGTCATGATGTCCTCGGCCTTGCCCATGGACGTAACCCGTTTCAGGGCCAGGTCGTACGCCAAGGCATATATCTCCCGGAATGTCCCGGGCGTGATGTCCACGTAGCCCTGCATGGAACGCATGGCGTCGAGGACATCCTCCTCGGTCAAGTCCGGAAGACCGCATTGATCGTTCATATTCTCTCCTTGACTTCCATTTGCCACCGGCCCGAACACCCAGACCCGGTGAAATCGCTAAAGGACAATTTTTTTAACATAAAAATTGCCGAACCATCAAATGAGGAATCCAATCCAACTTTCAATAAATCCGGCACAAGAATCGTGCGCCCCGTAATGAAATTCGACCACGAACGCAGAATCCCACGTTTCAACCATCCGTTTTTTCAATGGAAATAAGGCTCACGCATAGATGCTATCAATTTGTTTTCCCCGCTTTGCTGGCATAGTGCAAGTGCCAACATATTATTCTTGGAGGCCTGAAATGAAAGCTTGGACGCATTTTGTCATCTCACTGATTGTAGGTGTTTTCCTGACCAGCGGCTTTGCCCACGCCGGATTGCTCGACAGCTTCGCCGGCCAGTCCGGCAAGATCGACATTGCCGGCGGCACGGCTCACATTCCGGTCATGACCGAGGCCGCCAAGCGGATCATGACGGCCAACCCCGGCATCCGCATAAATATCGAAGGCGGAGGGACCGGTGTAGGAGTCCAGAAGGCTGGCGAAGGACTGGTCGATATCGGCAACACCGGCCGCGCCCTGTCCGAAGACGAAATTGCCAAGTATGGCCTTGTTTCCTTCGCGTTTGCCGTGGACGGAGTGACTGTGGTCGTCAATCCCGCCAACGCAGTGGCGGACTTGAGCGCGGCTCAAGTACAAGACATTTTTGCCGGCAAGATATCCAACTGGAAGGAAGTCGGCGGAGCCGACGCGGCCATTACGCTCTATTCCCGCGACGAGGCCAGCGGCACGCGAGAAGTTTTCTGGGGCAAGATGCTCAAGAAAGGAGCCATCGCCGACAGCGCCAACATAGTGGCCTCCAACGGCGCCATGAAGGTGGCCGTGTCGCAGGATGCCGGCGCAATCGGCTACATGAGCATCGGTTTCGTGGATGCCTCGGTCAAGGCGCCCACGCTGGAGGGAATCGAACCCTCGCAGGACAACGCCAAATCCGGCACCTACAAGGTGGCCCGCAAACTCTACATGAACACCAAGGGCCAGCCCCAGGGATTGGTCAAACTGTTCATCGACTATGTGACCAGCTCCGAGTGCACGGACATCATCGCCAAGGCCGGCTACATCCCGCTCCAGTAGAGACATGCAGCAAATACGAACCTGCCGGCAAAATTCCTCGCGGTTTTGCCGGCAGCTTTTTTTCGACCGGGTGGTCAGGATTCTTTCCTGCGGGGCTGGATTCATCTCTCTTGGGACACTGGCAGCCATCTTCGTCTTCCTGCTGGTACTGGCCCTGCCCCTCTTTCTGGAAGGACAGTGGGGACAAATCCTGTCCCTGACCTGGCGCCCCTACCAGGGGCACTATGGCATCCTGCCCATGATCGCCGGCTCCCTGGCCTTGAGCATATCAGCCTTTACCGTGGCCTACCCGCTCGGCCTGGGCATCTGCGTCTTTGCCTGCGGACCAGGCCCACGCCCCCTGCGCCGGGCGGTCATCGCGGTGATCACCTTCATGACCGCCATCCCCACCGTAGTGTACGGTTTTGTCGCGGTCTTTCTGCTCGTGCCCATCCTGAGCGGCGCCCTGACAAGCAGGAGCGGGCCATCCCTGCTGGCGGCATGCCTGACCCTGGCCCTGCTTATCCTGCCGACCATCGTCCTCTTTCTTTACCAAACCATGCGCGAGACGGAAAAGCGGACCCGCCTGACCAGCGCGAGCCTTGGCTTTTCTCCGCTCCAGGCCCTGCTCCTGGTTGTCCTGCCGGGCTCGGCCACGGGCCTGCGCACCGCGGCCATCATGGGTTATTGCAGGGCCTTGAGCGACACCCTCATTCCGCTCATGCTGGCCGGAAACGCACCGCAGTTGCCGACCTCCTTTTTCGATTCCATCCGCACCCTGACCGCGCACATCGCCCTGGTCGTGGCCACGGACAACAGCTCGCCCGCGTTTCATTCCCTTTTTGCCTGCGGCCTGCTGCTCTTCGGCATGAGCCTTGCGGTGCAGTTCATGATTCGTAGACATGACGCGTCCACCAAGCCGCTGGGCGGGAAGTGGCTGGACCTCCTGTCCTTCCTGGCCGGGCACCGGCTTTGCCGGATGCTGATTCACGTCTGGTCGGGAACGGCCTCGGCCCTGATGCTCATTGCCATCGGCGGTCTGGTCGCCTTTTTGCTTAGACAAAGCCTGCCCGTCTTCAATGCGCGGCTTTTCTTCGGCGACGCACCGATCATGGCCGCAATCCTGGGACGTGCACCTGTCTGGGACGGCATCTTCGCCGCCTGCGCAGGGACGGTGGCGCTGGTCGCCCTGGCCTCGCTCATGGCCATCCCTGCCGGAATCGGCGCAGGCATTGCCCTGTCACAATATCTGCACGGCAGGCTCGCCCGCGCGCTCAGATTCTCGGCCAACACCCTGGCCGGAGTGCCGTCCATCGTGATGGGCCTGTTCGGCTTCTCGCTGATCATATTTCTGCGCCACACCGTAGCGCCCGAGGCCAACACAAGCCTTCTGCTCTCCGCGTTCTGCCTGGCCCTGCTCATTCTGCCGTACATGATCAATGCCACGGCTCAAGCGCTGGAGACGCTGCCGGAGGAACTTCGTCTGCTGGGCCCGAGTCTCGGCATGACCAGCCTGCAGAGCCTGCGGCGCATCCTTCTTCCGGCCGCGAGCCGGGGAATGCTGGGCGGAATTGTGCTGTCCATGGGCCGCGCCGCCGAGGACACCGCCGTCATCCTGCTGACCGGAGTCGTGGCTCAAGGCGGGCTGCCGCGCGGGCTGCTGGACAAATTCGAGGCCCTGCCCTTCACCATCTACTACCTAGCTGCCCAATACCAAAGCGCGGATGATCTGCACAAAGGTTTCGGCGCGGCCCTGACCTTGCTTGTCCTGACCGTGCTCCTTTATGGAGGCGCGCGAATACTGCGGGCGGGCATGGAGAATGAATGGAAAAACTGACGCCCCTCTTCACTTTGCGCGACGTAGGCGTGGCCCTGAACGGCAAGCAGATCCTGTCCGCCCTGGATCTTGAGATCATGAAAAACCGGGCCACATTTGTCATGGGCCGCTCCGGGGCGGGCAAGACGACCCTTTTGCGCGTCTTCAACCGCCTGAACGACTGTTTCCCCGGCTGCACCACCACCGGAGAGGTCCAGCTCCACCGCGACCACGGAGTCGTGCGCCCCTACTCGGGTGAAATTCCCCTGCCCGAACTGCGTCGATTGGTCGGCATGGTCTTCCAGCACCCCAACGTCCTGCCCATGAGCATCAGGAACAATATCGTCATGCCGCTGGCCACCGTACACGGAGTCAACCGCGCGGACGCCATGGACGCGGCCAGTCAGGCGCTCAAGGAGGCACAACTCTGGGACGAAGTGCGCGACCGCCTGGACACCGATGCCCGCACCCTCTCAGGCGGGCAGCAGCAACGGCTGTGCCTGGCCCGCACCCTGGCCATGAAGCCCAGTGTCCTGCTTCTGGACGAACCGACCTCATCCCTGGACCACAAGGCCGCCAAGGGCATCGAGGAGCTGCTTGAAACCTTGAAGGGACGCTACACCCTGGTCGTGGTCTCGCACAGCCTGGATTTCGCGCTGCGACTGGCCGACGACATCATCGTGCTGCGCGAGGGCCAAACGTACCGCCATCTCCTGCCCCAGGCGATCAAGGGGGAAAGCGGAACAATTCTGGCGGAACTGGAAGCCATGTACTGATTCCACAAAAAAAATGACGCCTGTCACACATTCGACAAGCGTCATTCTTCATGCATGCAAAGTTGTCATCGAAAAAATGAAAACTATTTCTCCAATGCCTTGTGGCAAAACCACCAGTCATAGCATTCATTTTCCTTGAGTCGTTTAGCCGCGTCTTTTTCATTAGTGGCAGGAGGTATGATAACGCGATCGCCGATGAGTTCATTATGTGGCCATCCAGCTGCTATCGCGCCCTGCTTGTCAGATATTTGCAGAGCTTTCACGACGCGGACAATCTCATCCATGTTCCGCCCTATTTCTTGCGGATAGTACATGATCAAGCGGACCTTTCCTTCCGGATCAACAATAAATACGGCCCGTACAGTATTGCTACCCTTGCCGGGATGCAGCATGCCGAGCTTCATGGCCACGACGTCATTGGCCGCTACAATTGGAAATTTAATCTCCACGTTCAATTCGGATTTAATCCACTGGACCCATTTGATGTGGGAAAAGACTTGATCGACCGACATCCCGACAAGCTTGCAGTCAAGAGCTTCAAATTCCTCGAACCTCTTCTGAAAGGCAACAAACTCAGTCGTGCAAACAGGTGTGAAATCAGCGGGATGACTGAAAAACACAAACCATTTGCCTTTCAGGTCCTCGGGCAGTTTCATTGGGCCATGCGTTGTTTGAACCCTCAATTCAGGAAACGGATCACCCAACAACGGCAGGCCTGATTTTGATTCTTCCATCGCCATGTCTCCTTTTATACCGTCTGTTGAAAGCAATGCGTCCTCAAGACGACGGTCTTGTCTGCAAGGACTGAAACAACTGTCTCAACGGGTTTACCTGACAATAATAGTTAGAGCTATACATTCTCATTATCAAAACAAACAAATTGATTTTGAAAATTCTCCAAGACATCTTGAATCAGAATGATGGATACATGACCAGCGAATTTCAAAAGAGATTGTCGAAGGTGACAGGGTGCAAACAATTCTGCGTACCGTTCAAATATTGCCGCGAAAAAACAATTCGCATCAATATTTTCGATCATTGGTCGAGGAATCCATCCACTATCCCGATTTGCATCCACCTCGCCTTTCCAGCACATAAGAAAAAATTATTCTCCGGAGGTAATGATGACGCAGGAAGCTTATCGTGAAATGTGGGAAAATCTGAATCTGGATATCGCGGCCCATGACGGACTTCTGGGTGTGCTCGGAAAATTTTACGGCGACATCTACATGAGCCAGCAGGGTCGTCTCAAAGGGATGGAATATCTCGACTTCGTGCTGTCGGAAGTGCACGGCCTGCGCATCAAGGAATTGCAGGACGCCAAGGCCCAGGGACGCAAGATCATCGGCACGTTCTGCGTCTTCGTCCCAGAGGAACTGGCCCTGGCCGTGGATGCCGTGCAGGTAGGCCTGTGTGCCGGAGCCGACGCGGGCAAGGAAGCGGCCGAAACCCTGGTGCCACGCAACACCTGCGCGCTGATCAAATCCTTCATCGGGTTCAAGCTGGCCAGGCTGTGTCCCTACACAGAATCCTGCGACCTCATCGTCGGTGAGACCACCTGCGACGGCAAGAAGAAGGCCTATGAGGCCTTCGCCGAACACGCGCCCATGTACGTCATGGAGGTGCCCCAGACCAAGACGGAGTCGGCCCGCGCCCTGTGGAAGGCCGAAGTCCTGCGCTACATGGCCAGGCTCGAGGAACTGACCGGCAGAAAAGTCACCACCGAAAAGCTCGCCGAGGCCATCAAAACAGTCAACGCCCGCCGCCGCGCCCTGCAGCGTCTGAACAGGCTGCGCGCCGCCGTGCCCGCGCCCATCTCCGGCCGGGATGTGCTGCTCATCAACCAGGTCAGCTTCTACGATGATCCGATCCGCTTCACCGCATCCATCAACACCCTGTGCGACCAGCTTGAAGAACGGATTACGGCCGGCGAAGGCGTGGCACCCAAAGACGCTCCCCGGGTCATGCTCTCGGGCTGTCCCATGGCCGTGCCCAACTGGAAGCTGCCCTACGTCATCGAGAGTTCCGGGGCCGTCATCGTCGGCGAGGAATCGTGCATCGGCACCCGCAACACCCGCGATCTGACGGACGAGTCCGCCCAGACCCTCGAAGAAATGATCGACGCGCTGTGTGAGCGTTACATGAAGATCGACTGTGCCTGCTTCACGCCCAACGCCGAACGCCTGGACAACGTCGAGACCATGGCCAAGGACCTCAAGGTTGACGGCGTCATCCAGTACGCCCTCATGTTCTGCCAGCCGTACGCCCACGAAGGCATCAAGGTGGAAAAGCGGCTCACCGCCGGCGGCGTCCCAAGCATGTCTCTGGAGACGGACTACTCCATGGAAGACATCGAGCAGCTCAAGACCCGCGTCGAAGCCTTTCTGGAAACCGTCAAATGACGGTTCTGGGCATCGACATCGGCTCCCGCTCCATTGAAGTGGTGGCCATGGATCAGGGCAAGGTGGTGGAAAAGCGGCAGGCTCCCACCACCTTCAACCCGGTGGCGCAGCTTCTGGCGCTCCTTGATGGCCTGGATGCCGGACTGGCGGTGGCCACGGGGTACGGGCGAAAACTGGTGCAGGACCTGGATCTTGGCTTCCCCGTGGAAACCATCACCGAAATAAAGGCCCACGGTCTTGGCGCGCACCATCTTTTCCCGGCGGGCCGGACCGTGCTCGACATCGGCGGACAGGACACCAAGGCCCTGTCCCTCTTGCCCAGCGGCCGGGTCGGAAAGTTCGAAATGAACGATCGTTGCGCGGCTGGCACGGGGAAATTCCTGGAGTACACGGCCCAGATCTTCCAGATCCCGGTCCGGGATTTCGGGGCATACGCCCTTGGCGGCGACAAACCGCCCATCATCAACTCCATGTGCACGGTCTTCGCCGAGACCGAGGCCACATCTCTCATGGCCCAGGGCGTGCGCCCCGAGAACATCGCGCTCGGCCTGCACCTCTCCATCGCCCGGCGCACGGCGAACATGCTCAGCCGCGTGGGCCTCGTCCTGCCGCTGATCTTTGTCGGCGGCGTAGCCCACAACCCGTGCATGCGCCAGTTGCTCTCCGAGCAGACGGGTGCCGTCATCGGCGAAACCCTGTTCATCCCGGAGGAACCGGACATGACAGGAGCCCTGGGCGCTGCGCTGTGGGCCGAAAGCCTTGGGGCAAGCTGAGAAAGGGAACACAAACCACGAATGCACGAACAGTCGGGGCCGGATAACGGCCCCGATTGTCTTGCGCTTCAGAATTCTCCCGCCGCGACCACTTCCTCTTCCAGCATATCAAGTATTCGTGCCGTCAGACGGGCGTATTCAGGATTGCTCCGGTCCCGTGGATGTCCAAGCCCGACATCGATCACTTCGCGAATCCTGCCCGGCCGGGAAGTCATGACCACGATGCGGTCGGCCAGATACACGGCCTCGTCAACGCTGTGAGTGACCAGAATCACGGTCTTTCTCGTCTCCCGCCAGATGCGGAGCAGCTCTTTTTGCATAAGGATGCGCGTATGGGCATCAAGGGCGCCAAAGGGTTCGTCCATGAGCAGGACCTGCGGGTCCGTGGCCAGGGCCCGCGCAATGGCCACCCTCTGCCGCATGCCCCCGGACAGTTCGTACGGAAAAGCCTCGGCAAATCGGGTCATGCCGACCAGGCCGAGATAATGCATGGCAAGCTCGATCCGCGCCGCCTTTTTTTCCTCCAAGAATTCAAGTCCCAGGCAGACATTGTCGCGCACGGTGCGCCAGGGCAAAACCGAATATTCCTGAAAAACCATGCCCACGTCCCGGTGCGGACGATCAAGGGGACGATCGTTGTAGGTGGTCTGTCCGCCGTCGGCCCGCTCCAAGCCTGAAATGATCCGCAGCAATGTGGATTTGCCGCATCCCGACGGCCCGACAATGCACACGAACTCACCCCGGCCAATCCCGAGGCTGGCCTTTTCCAGCGCGGCGACAGCCAGGCCGCGTTCAGTGACGAAGGATTTACTTACTTCGTCGATATGTACGATATGGTTCATCAATTACCTCGCGAGCCGCTGCCACGAAAAGCACCGGCGTTCGATCCGACGGAACAGCCAGTCCATGAGCGCCCCGGTCAGGCCGATGCTGAACATCCCGGCGACGACGATATCCGTCGATGCCATGGTGTAGGCATGGGTGATCAGATACCCGACTCCCGAGATGCTCCCCGGGAGCATCTCGGCCGAAACCAGACACATCCATGCCACGCCAAGACCGATACGCATGCCGTTGACCATGGACGGCAGGGCCGCCGGGAGCAGAATCTTGCGAAAAATATCAAACTCTCCGGCACCGAGCACGCGGGCGGTGTCGATGAAAACGCGGTTGACGTTGCGCACGCCGTGGATGCTGCTGGTCAGCACCGGGTAGAAGGCTCCGATGAAGATGATGAATATCATCGAATACTTGAAATTGTTGAGATAAACAAACCACGGCCCCCGATCCACCCCGAAGAGATCGGCGAAGCTCGCGATTCCGAACCAGGCCATGACCAGGGGCACCCAGGCCAGAGGCGGAATGGGACGAAAAAGATTCAGGAAATCTCCGAACATGGTGTGCACCGAGACGTAGTATCCCATGGCGATACCGAGCGGAATCGCGACCAGAACGGCCACGATATAGCCGAGCAGCACCCGGAACAGGCTGACCACTATA
This sequence comes from Desulfomicrobium apsheronum, assembly GCF_900114115.1. Lineage (NCBI taxonomy): Bacteria > Pseudomonadati > Thermodesulfobacteriota > Desulfovibrionia > Desulfovibrionales > Desulfomicrobiaceae > Desulfomicrobium > Desulfomicrobium apsheronum. The sequence goes on from NZ_FORX01000005.1 coordinate 80,475, forward strand.
TTGGTGATCAGGGAGCCCATGCTCAGCAGGTCTTCGTTCGGATGAAAAAGCAACTCGGCGACTTCTCCCACCGTGGGCAGGATGACCTTGTTTCCGATCATGAGTGCAGCCCACGACCAGAGGGCAAGAAAGGCGAGAACAGTTGCAAGCGAAAGAACGCGATGAAAAGAGCTGTGCATTGTCAAATTCCGGGGCAGCCGCCGATTCCCGTGCGACGGGAGTCGGCAGCCGATGTTAGTTTTTGCTCAGGAAGCTGAAATCAAAGAGCTTGTCTTTGACTTCAGCGAGGCTCTTGCCTTTGAGTTCGCCTCGGAACTTGTTCATCGAGTTCAGGATATCAAGATAGGTGCCCTGGCCGAGCATCCAGTTTTCCGAGGGCTCGGTCGTGTAGATGATGGTGGATTTCTGCACCGCTTCAGCCGGGGAACCCGTCCAGCCGGCGAGAATCCCACCTTCCTCGGGCTTGTGCTCGTTGCACCAGTGACCGGATTTGGTCAAAAGCTCGACCGTCTTGCGCAGAACCTCGGGATGTTCGGCGATGACCGCATCCCGGGCCGCCATGACGCAGCAGGGGAAATTGTGCCAGGCTCCGGCCGGAGGAAGGTCGCGCAGATCAAGGGCGATGTGGCCGACCTTCTTGAGCTCCGAGACCTCGGGGTGCGGCGCGGGTCCGACCCAGGCATCGACCTGGCCGCTGGTCAGCGCGGGAATGAAATTGGAGGTGGATTTCAAATCGACCAGCAGGACATCGGCGTCCTGCGCGGTTGCGTCCTGAGTGACCTTGAGACCGGCCTTCTGCAAGGCGCCTTCAATGATGATGCGCGGAGCGCTGGTGGGAGAATGGTAGCCGATCTTCACGGGTTGCTCGGAAGCGCGGATGTATTCAGCGACCTGATCCCAGCCCTTGAGCGTACTCTGGGGCGGAAACACGAGCCCCATCCCGTCGACATGCGTCGGGCAGAGCATCTTCATGGGCGTGCCCTGGTCTATCCCGGCCATGATGGCCGTACCCGAGGCAAGGGCGATGTCCATGTTCCCCTGGGCAAACATGGTTGTCGTTTCGGAGCCGCTCTTGTTCACGATGATGTTGAAAAGAGCCAGGGGCTTGTCGCCGTCCATGAGCTCATACTTCAGCTTGTCCACCACGGGACGCAGGTGGACCCCGAACTCCTTGAATTCCTCGTTTTGTGCCATGGCCACGATGAAGGGGCTATGGTGCGTGGTGAAGATGTAGCCCACGTTCAGAACGGGAAGCTTTTCTTCGGCCATGGACGGCCCCGCGGACAGGATTGCCGCCAGGACCAGGAACAGGCCAAAAATGCGTTTGAACCGCAACACCGACAAAGACATGCGTGTCATGAACCTCTCCTCTCATTACTGTTGGTTATTGAATTCCTTCCAGAAACGCTTCGATGCGGGTCCGGATTTGCTCGGCGTCGGATTCGGAATAGCCTGTTTCGATTTGCAGAAACGGCACTTCCAGCCCTTCGGCCCTTTCTCGGACGACCTGGGATTCGACATTGAATCCGTGACACCCCTGCCAGGTCAGATCGATGATGCCGTGGATGTCGAAATCGCGGCATAAGGCTTCGACTGTCCGCAACCGACCGGGATTGGGGGTCATGCACGCGCAGGGAATCTCAAGGTATCGTCTGCCCACGTTCCCGAAAAGATCCCGTTCGATTTGCACCGGGCTGTCCAGCCCCTTCATCCCGCTGCAATTGTCCAGGCAGACAACCACCGCCCCGCTTTCCTCGATCAGTTGCAGGACCTTGTGAGACCCCTTGCCGACCGGGGTGCCGGTCAGGAGGATTCTGAACCGACGATCGGAAGTCGTCCCGGTGGCGCTTTTTCGCAGCTTCAGAAGTTCGTCCCGCAGCTCGCGCAGGGCGGCAAGATACGGCGCGGCCTCGACCATGAAGCTCTTGCTTTCCAGCACCGGCAGAAGCTGCATGCCGGTCAGCAGAGGCGGACCGTCAGCATTGATGCGCACGATCTCCCACATCAGGGCGCGGACGGCGTTCCCGATCTCGACCTCTTCCCGCAAACGCCCGGCGGTGATGGGCACGCCGCCGTGGGCCGTCAGATATTCTCCCAGCCGCTCCGTTTCGGCGTTCCAGAATCGAAGAGCGCTCCCCAGGGACTGATCATAGGGCAGATGCATGAGGTGCATGGGTTTAATCCTGCCCAGGAACTCGTACATCTTCTTTTTTCCGTCGCAGGTGGTTTCCGCGATGATGAAGTCGGCCGCGGAGAAGAATGGACAGGTGTCGGTTTTGGCGTAGCCATAGCTGGACTTGATGAGAGGACAGAGACTGGCCGGTAGCACCGCCTCGGCCGCCTGGATGGGAGCCTGGCGCTTGCCGCAAAGCCCGATGGGCACGCACCCGGCGGCCCGGATGATCTCAAGGGGCGCGTAGATACAGTAGACCCCGGCAATGGGCCTGCCATCTTCCCGCGCCGCTTCAAGGGCCGCCAGACAGTGTTCGCTGAATTTTTCGAAGAACTGCAATGCCGATGCGACCGAGCCGGAGGCTTTCAGTTTTCGTGTCACACTATCTCCTGTAGTATTGGCTAAAAAATGCTATTAGTTACAAGCATATGCAAAGAAAATTCAAATACAGGCTCTAGCCGCTAATTGGCGATCCGTCCAATTTGATCTGAGAATATATGTCCGGAAGATGTATTGATTTCGCAAATATATGAACAAAAACCGGCGTCATTTCGAACCGGGGCCTCATGGCCCGTTCGAGCGGTCATTGAAAAATACACAGGCGCGTATGGAGAAAATCCAATCACCGATCGGAAATTTCGATTCCAGATCGCGAAAGACATAGATTTTTTCATTTTGACAGGCGGATTTGAAAACGATCAAAGCTTGCTGATGGGTATGAAAGTCGAGCAAATTCTTGAGCAGGGTTCCGGAGCCCAGAACGAAGACTATCTGATCATGGATCACAACATCTTCGGCGTCTTCGACGGCGCTACCAGCCTTACCGATGCCTGCTTCGAAGAGGGCAAAAGCGGAGGCTGCATGGCGTCCTCCATTGCGGGGCAGGTTTTCCTGCGCAACCACCACCCTCTCGTCAGATTGGGAGCCGAAGCCAATGACTCGATCCGGGCCCGGATGGAGCGCTCTCAGATCGACCTGTCCCGTCGCTGCGGATTGTGGAGCACCAGCGCTGCGGTGGTCAGGCTTGGGGACGGCGAAATCGAATGGTTTCAGACCGGGGATTCACAGGTGGTTTTCATCGACAGGGACGGCGGATACAAGGTCGCGGCCAGACGCGAGGACCACGATTATCCGACCTTGAGCATGATCAGTGAGCGGGGCCGCTCCCATCCCGAGGTGCAGAGGCTGGTCGAGAAGATACGCCAGGGCATGAACCGTGATTACGGTGTGCTCAACGGGGAGAGGGAGGCGGAAAGGTTCTTCCGCACAGGCACGGAACCGGCCTGCAACATTAAAACCGTGCTGCTGTTCACCGATGGGCTTGATGTTCCGTGCCCTGCGCCGAAAAAGTACAAGGATTTTTCATGCCTTGTGAGCATGGCCGCCGAATTGGGCCTGGAAGGTCTTCGCGATCACGTGCGAGGTCAGGAGGCGGCCGATCCCGACATCGAGCGTTATCCGCGCTTCAAGAAACACGACGACATCGCCGCCATCGCGATACATTTCTAGCAATCACCTGTCTTCCAGAGCCTGCCTGTACACGGCTTCGACCCTGGCGAAGATGCCTTCCCAAGTGTATGACCCCGTGATTTTCCGGATATAGTCCTGATCCGGCTCCACCTTGTTCATCACATCGGCCATGCTCGCCCGCAACGCCTCGGCCAGCCGTTGTTCAAGCAGCGGCTCATCGGCCCTGTACGGCCTGTCCACGGTCTCAAGATCCGGCAGTTCCACCATGCGCACCATGCTCGGGTGGGGCACCGCGAAAAGCTCTTTGGCCCCCGGCAGATCCGTGGTGACAATGCGGCAGCCGCACGCCATGGCCTCCAGCAGAACCAGAGGAAGTCCCTCGAAAAAAGACGGGAGCACAAAGACGGCACAGCGACGCATCAGGCCACCCAACGCCTCATGGGAGAGGACGCCATGAACCGTGACCCGCTGACCATGGCTGGCGGCCAGTTCCAGACACAAGTCCTTTTCCGGCCCGCTGCCTGCGCCCACAAGATGGAGGTGCCAGGGAGCCTCAACACTTTTCAGGCTTCTCAGCAGCCATGGCACGCCCTTGGATGAGTCGAGCTTGCCCGCGTAGAGAAACTGAACGGCGTCCGCATCCGACTCATCTTCCTCGGCATAAAAGCACAACTCGTTGTATCCACCGCTTATGACGTCCACCCTGTCGGGATCGATGCCCAGCAATTCGACGATGTCCGTCTTCTGCTGCCCGAAGAGGGCGATGATCCGGTCGATGCCGCGCAAAGCCCCCTTGAGCGAATCGCCCAGCTCCGGACACAGGCGATGCTGGCGCAGACACGAACCGTGACAGGTGGTCACCAGCGGCACCTGGGGCGCGACCTCGCGGGCCACGGCCGAGGCCAGCCACAGATGGTTGGAGTGGATGACGTCGGGCGCGAAATCGGCAATGGCGGAACCGATGACCCTGGCGAAGGCCATCCTGTACTCGATGATCTGCAACTTGGTCAGGGCGGAACAGACCGTGCTTGGGTAGGGCATGACATCGCTCATGCCCATGATCGGAAAACCTATGTCCTGGCCCTCGAAACGGACCAGGCGGCAAAATTCGTGTCGTATCAGCGATTCGGGCAGTTCAAAGTCGGCGGAAACGCCCGCGATAAGAAATGGCTCATGCCCGTTGATTCGGCCTTGCCGGATCATCTCCTGGACGTATTTGCCGCTGCCCGTATAGTCGGGCATCTGGCTGAGAATATGAAGAATTCGCATGCCCTGCCTTATAGCAGGATACGCTACGAATATCCATGCACAGAGCGATGACGAGCTGGTTTTCCAGCGTCTCCCTACCTGTCAAAGATCACAAACTCGTCTCCGCATCGCGCATGGCAAGATCCAGTGCCTCGGGCAGGAAAGGGAGCAGTTCTGCCACGCCGAAGGCGGGGGTGGGATTGGCCAGAACACCTAAATACCGGTTGGCCAGTGCTGCCGTCCGGCACGCCTTGGTCATGTCCATTCCGGAGGCCAGCAGCGCCGTAACCAGACCGGTCAAGGTGTCGCCTGTGCCGCCGATGGGCTCCATGGCCGGAGTATCGGGCTCACTCAACCGCGACACGATACGTCCGCCGTCAACCACATAGTCTGTTTGTCCCTTGACCAGGAGATGACGAGCCGCGTTCGCGCTGGCAAAAGCCGCATCAATCAGTTCCGGAATCATCGATTCCTCCTGAAGCAGAAATCCCCTCGTGTAGAAGGGATGGGGGGCGACCTCATCGGCCAGAAAGGCCATCTCCCCGGCATCCGGTGTGAACAGGTCGTAATGATCGGCATAGCCGCTCATTTTGGCCGCGTACATGAACCCCGCGTCAGCCACCAACAGAGGACGCTCGGCGAGCTCCTCCAGACCCCACAGAATTTTGTTGTGCCAGACGACATCAGGCATGAGATAGTGAAAGGTCACTCCGGCATGCCGAATCCGCTCGAGATTTTCCACCAGATGCTTATAAAGGGCGCGGCTGCCCTCCCCCGAACCGGTATCTCCGATGATCAGTGCTTCGGGCGGGTCGATGCCAAGCGCGCGGGCCGCAACAAAGGCCGTTGCCATAAGAGCCGGAGTTCCCCTGGCCACGCTGACGTTAGCGCCAAGCACCTCCATGGCCCGCTCCTGAACAGTGTAGGGTCCCCATGCCAATCTGAAATCAGCCCTTGGGACAGTGCCTACAATTAACCACGACATTGACGTCGCGCCTCATCAAAAGCCAATTGCAGAGCATAGCCGCACAGAGTTTGCCCCAAAGAGCGGGGCTCGGGCGCCGCATCGAGGGTCTGTCCCACCAGCATGTCGGCCAGATATGGCACGTCCGGGCACCCACCGCCGGACACGTTGACGATACGTCGGTCCCGGCGGTCCACGGTGATCTTCATGTTGGCGGCCCGGACCATCAGGTACGACCCCAATTCCTTGGTCTGGAACAGGGACACGGGTTCAAGCAGGTGATCCTGGGCGACGGCTACCCGCAAGGGCTGAAGATTCCGCTCTGCCAGCACCTCCCGTACCCGCATTTCCTGCACCAGGGAAAACTCGACGACCATGTCGCAACCCTGACGCAAATCCGGAGGCGGCCCCTTGACCGCGACCTCCAGACCCGACTGGCGCAATGCCTCCTCGGCCCGGATAACCTCGCCCGTGCTCGGATAGAGAAGCATCCCTTTTTCAGAGAGGCCGCGAACCGGGGGGGCCTTGCGGGACAGAAGCCCCCGCAGCCAGTTCATGACTTCGTCAGGGACAATCTGAATTCCCCTCCATCAAGCTCAACCTCGGCCACGCTCCAACCCTGACTCTGCGCGGCACGAGAAACATTTTCCCGGCTGGCCTCGTTATCCACGACCACCTCGATTTCCCCGGAACCGTTTGCGCGCATGGCCTGCATGGCCATGAGCACCGGCTGGGGGCACGACAAACCTTTGGCGTCAACTACCTGTTTCATCTCCACTCCCCCCCTATTTTCGATTTGTGAACCCGATGAACATCAGTACGATCAGGCAGATAACGACCGCCTCGACTCCGTAAGGGCCGATACCATTGGGCGAACTGGCCAGCCCGAAATTGTGGGCGATTCCTGCGCCTGCCAGAGATCCCAATACGAATATCCCCGCGTCGCTATTGCCTTCGCCGGACATGAAAAGCTGCCTGCCGGGACATCCACCCGCCAAGGCAAATGCCAGACCGGCCACAAGCATCCCCGCGAAATTCCAGAACCACATGGTGTGCGCCACCGGCTGGCCTTCAAACCCGGGATTGAATTGGCCAAGAATGACGTTGGCGATCAAAGCGGTGATCAAAAGCGAAAGAAAACCGAACATGAGATACCACTGCCTGAAAAGCAGAACGTCGCGAATGGCGCCCATGGTGCAAAACCGGCTGCGTTGTGCCAGAAAACCGATACCCAGGCCCGCGCCAAGTGAAAGGAAAAGAGGTGCGTAGGCCGCTCCGGGACCTTTGAGGGAGTACCAGAGCACGCCGCTCTGGGCTTCTCCGGCCACTGGCGGAAAAAGCAGCCGCAAAGCCAGAAGGCCTAGCATGAGCAGAGGCATGAGCAGCCCCGTGCCGATGGACTGGGACTGGGCTCGCCCCAAATTAAAGCCATTCTTGAAGAAAATCGTACCTATCCAGACACCGGTAACAAGGCCCAAGAGCCCGAACAAGGCATTACCGTCGCCTCCGGCCAGTCGAAGTATCACCCGCCACGGGCATCCCAGGAAAACCAGCGCTCCGATCATGGCGATCATGCCCAAGATAAAACGCGCCAGCGGAGCCGACCCCCCATTAGGCTTGAATTCCTTGAAAGCCAGGGCCGCCACGAAAGACCCAAGCACGAAGCCGATAATCTCGGGGCGCATGTACTGCACCACGGCGGCTCGGTGCAGACCTATGGCGCCAGCAATGTCGCGTCCGAAACAGGCCACGCAAATGGCCATGTTCGCAGGATTGCCGGACTTCTGCAAAAATGCGGCGACTACCCCGATCACAGCACCTACGGCCACAATCCCCGCAGTCGTGGCAAAGACATTCTTCACTCCACGTGCCATCACTCTCCCCCTTTGAGGTTACAGTTCCTTCGGCTCTCCAACGCCAACAACCAGCGGGCACGGCAACTCGTCGGGCGAGTAGACGTGTTCTTCCCCGCACAGCGGACACGCCACTGTGACCGTCCCTTGCAAACGCTTGTTTCCCTCATGGTCAAGGCTTACAGTCTCGCAACCCGACATCTCCCACCGATCTGTTCGAAAAACATCGCGTATCACCGGACAAAAAAAGCAAAGTTCCACAATGTCTCCATGCATGAGCAATGATCCATTGCAGAACCTATTATTATAAATGTATTTATGTCCAATAGCCTTTATCAATCCATAGCTTACATATGTATTGACTAATCTTTTCAAGGCATCGATGAATAATATCATACGAAAACAGTCTGAAATAGACGAAACTTTTTCATCAACCAGAAAAAGAACGACACATGTATGAGGAATTACGTGATTTAAAGCATGATAAAGCGATATGATGTAGCAGATAGGATTGAAGTCAAAAATAAAATAAAACTAACAGCTTTGTAAAAATGCATTAATTTTTAATCAATTTTACAAACTATAATCAAGCCTGTTTAAAAGAAGTATGAAGCAATTTATATGCACAAAATATATTGTCGCAACATTCAGATAGATTTCAAAAAAACTCTTGATGAACGTGCATGACAATTATCTGATACAGATCATCGCGCTGCGGGCCAGGACGGAGATCAGCGATGAGTCATTGAGCATCGAGTAAAACTGCTCACAAAAGCAGCAATGACCTAATGTCAGACCGATACGTACCTTCGAACTTGAATTTCACTTGGCCACGCTTGGAATGTTCAATGACGATATTGTGGTCGAAGACTCGAACATCGCGCAAGAAAAATTCGAAGTCGTCAACGGCCAGCGCCTCGGCCTACCCGAACTGCTACGCAAAGGTTTCGTGAGCCGCCTGCTAGGCGCACGAGGCCCTGACAAGCAGGAAAAACAGGCGTAACACCTGAAAACACCATGGACGGAGAAAACATACTCAGACTCGGGGCCTTCATACTGACGGCCATGCTCATGGCCGCCCTTGAAATCGCCCGGCCTCGCAGACGGCCCGATCCGGACCGCAAGGGTCGCTGGGTGGGGAATCTCGGCGTGGTGGCCGTGTCCACGCTGCTCGCACGCCTCGTTTTCCCCGTTGTGCCCATGGCTCTGGCCGCCACGCTCCGGGATCAGGACCTGGGAATCTTTCCCGCACTCGGTATGCCCCTGGCCGCGGAAATCGTTCTGGGCATCCTCATCCTGGACCTGGCCATGTACGGCCAGCACCGCGCCTTCCATGCCTGGCGGCCCCTGTGGAGGCTGCACCGCATGCACCATGCGGACACCTTTTTCGATTTCTCCACCGGGGTTCGCTTCCACCCCTTGGAAATCCTCATCTCCATGGCCTTCAAACTCGCCCTGGTGGCACTGTTTGCACCGCCTCCCCTGGCCGTTCTGGCCTTCGAGATCATCCTCAACAGCGCAGCGATGTTCAACCACGCCAACTTCTTCCTGCCTCTCCCCCTGGACCGTATCCTGCGCCTCGCGCTGGTCACGCCGGACATGCACCGCATCCACCACTCCATCGACGGCAGGGAAATGAACAGAAACTTCGGCTTCAGCTTTCCCTGGTGGGACCGGATTTTCTCGACCTACCAGGACCAGCCCGCCGGGGGCCACGAGAACATGCCGCTGGGCCTGAATATTTTTCGTGATTCCAAATACCGATCCTTGTTTCAGATGCTGGCCATGCCTTTTACGAATCCCAGTTCAGGACGCAAGAAATAAGCACGCCTTCCGACCTGCGGCCGGCCGCTGAAAACCTTTTTCGAGACTTGGACCAAGCTTCCCGCCGTCTATGCCAAGCAAAACATTGCGGCAACGCGACACCACGACAAGTACCCGATCTGCCACGACTACCCGATTTTCCGGACTTCACTGATCCGGTAAATTTCGCCTTGACAGCAATTCGCGCTTGACTCTTGTACGGCAAGCTGTGCTATGTATCTCACAATATCTCCGCCGTATATCTTCAATGTATTGATTTTTATATACTTTATAATTTCACCCTTCTTTTAATGAACCAACGCATTTTCATATTGGCAGCAACATGGTCACACGCATGCGCTTGAGACCTACACTCCCCTTCCGACACATTCCGTGCTGTTCGCCAAGCCCGAAAACCCTCTCACGTTCAACATCTTGAGGAGTGCGGTATGGAGCGGAAAAAAATCTTTTTGATCGTGCTGGCGTTTGTGGTCGCAGTCTTCACGCTAGGCTGCGGGAGCGAAAAGCCGGTGGATGTCAAGGCCGTCATGTCCCAACCCAAGACCTTTGTCGGGTCCGAGACCTGCCGGGGCTGTCACCTCGAACACTACGACTCGTGGAAAATGACCCTGCACAGCAGGATGCTCATCGACGTAAGCAAGAACCCCAACGCCTTCGTGGTCGAGTGGAACAAGGAAACGATCCGGACCGACCTGGAAAAAATCAAAGCCAAGCTCAAGGTTCCTCTTGAAGAGGTTTACATCCCGGAAAAAAGCGAAGTTCTCTACGTCATCGGAACGCAGTGGAAGCAGCGCTACGTGCTGAAGAAGGGTGACATGTTTGTAGTCGCTCCGGTGCAGTACAATGTCGCATCCAAGCGGTGGGTCAATTATTACGACGACGCCTGGGACAAGCGCGACTGGCTGGTCCGTTGCGGCGGATGCCACGCCACCGGCGTCGACCTGAAGGCCTACACGTTCACGGAGGAATCCATCGGATGCGAGGCCTGTCACGGAGCAGGTTCCAGGCACGCAGCCCTGCCGCGGACGGCGCTCTTCGAGAAACGCGACACCATCGTGCACCCGGCCAAGATGACCGCCGGGGTCGCAGTGCAGATCTGTGGATCCTGCCATACGCGTGGCAACTCGAAAGACCCCGACTTCAAGGATGCTGGCTGGCCCGTGGGCTACGAACCAGGCATGACACTGGAGCCGATCTACCAGAACTCCTACGAGAAGGCCGACATGCGGAGGCTGTATCCGGACTTCGCATCCCGCTCACACCATCAGCAGTACATCGACTGGATGCAATCCAAACACGCCGTACAGGGCGTGACCTGCACCTCATGCCACTCCGTGCACCGCATCGGTATCGCTCCCACCCGCTTCCAGACCAAGGAAGCCGGGTCGAGCCAGTGTCTGAGCTGCCACTCCATGGTCAACGCCAACCGCGCGCACTCCATCCATTCCTTCGCCAACTGTCTGGGCTGCCATATGCCGCGCATCGCCAGCACGGCAGAGCCCAATGACATCCGGAGTCATACCTTCAACGCACGCGCGCCCATGGACACCATCGACAACCCCGATCTGCCCAACTCCTGCCAGATCTGCCATTACCACAAGAACGAGAGTGTGGAGGAGATGCAGCGCAAGTACGAAATCCTGACCCAACTGCCCAAGCCCCAGGGAATGATGATCCCGGCCGTCTCGCAGGATACCATCAAGCAGCGAACGGCAGCGGAGCCCACTACGAATCCGCAGTAGGCCCCAGAGGCATTACAACCCCGTGGGGGACACCATGTTGAAAACAACCGTACCGCTTCTACTCCTCCTGCTGGTCACCCTCCTGCCCGATCCGCTCCTCGGGCAGGAGGAACGCGCCTCCAGGTATTATCATTACCGCAGCACGGAAATGAGCACCGGAATCTACGAGGAGTACGAGGTCAAGCCCAGGAGCGCCCAGAACCGGGTCGAATCAATCACAGGCCAGGGACGGACCATCAGTCGGGTGGAATCCGAGGAGAACCGTGCACTCAGCCGACTTTTCCTGAACGATGCGCACCAGGGCCTAGCCTTTTACGAGCAGCGCCGCTGCGTGGACTGCCACACGCAGGAGGCGCGCAACAACCGTCACTTTGTCAGACACGGCATAACCTGCCGGCAATGTCACGGAGGAGAGCCCATCGCGAGCAGCAGCCATTTCTTCTCCAGGCTCAACTCCATCAGACAGCACACCCATGTCTGCGCAAAATGCCATGAAGGCGCTGGATACTCCTTCGCCCTCTATGCCGTGCATGAACCGACGCCAGCCAACAACGCCACCCTCGCCTCGATGCCGGTCCTCTATTACGCGTTCTGGATCATGATCGCCTTGGCCGTCGGCACGTTTGCGCTCTTCCTGCCCCACACGCTGCTCTGGGGAGTGCGTGAACTCTTTCTGAAAAAAACGAGGTCCCCAAATGAACAATGACGCCGGAAAACGAATCAAGCGGTTCACCGTGGCGCAGCGGCTGTTCCATCTGGTGCTCATGGTGACCTTTCTCCTCCAGGCCGCAACCGGCCTGGCCAGGATGTACAACGAGACGGCCTGGGGGCAGAGCCTGGCCAGCCTGTTCGGGGGATTCCAGGCGGCCCTGACCGTGCATATCCATGTCGGCATCCTCATGGTCTGCGCCTTCGCCCTGCACATCCTGTACGCCGTGGCCGTCATCCTTAAAAAAGGTCCAGCCGCGACCCTCGCCGGACCGGATTCACTGCTGCCAAGACCGGCGGACTTCAAACAGTTTTTCCAGCATGTCGGCTGGATCCTTGGCGTGGCCAAGCACCCGCCGCTCGAACGTTGGGGATACTGGGAGAAGTTCGACTACTGGGCTGTGTTCTGGGGCATGATCGTTCTGGGAGCAACGGGACTTTTGCTGGCATACCCCCTCGCATCGAGCCGATTCATGCCCGGCTGGGGCTTGAACGTGGCATTTTGGGTGCACCGCATCGAAGCCTTGCTGGCCATGGGACATGTTTTCGTCATCCACTTCTTCATCGCGCACCTGCGGCGCAGCACCTTCCCCATGGACAGAACCATGTTCGAAGGCAGCGCCGATTTGCAGGATGTGCAGCATGAGCGTCCGGCTTGGCACGAACGCCTGAATGCATCCGGAAAGCTTGACGATATGGTCGTACACGAGGCCCCGCTTTACAGAAGGGCAATCTACATGACCGTGGGCTTTGCCGCTATCTGCGCTGGGGTCTATCTCCTGGTGGGCGGACTGATCCACGCAACGAACATCACCTGGTGATGAGACCAGGCTGAAACAGTACGGGCCGGTTTGATGTTTCAGACCGACCTCTCATCTTTTGCGCCCAGGACAAGGCAGCTTTCCAGCCATAAGATTTTTCGGTTTTTTTAAGTCCTCACCTCAGCGCTCACAAGATAATCCGTACCTAGATCACCCCCGTCGTCAGCACCTTGCGGCTGTAGTGCACGCCCAGAAAAGCCGAGAGGGTGGTGGCGATGAAGGCATCCTTGCCAAGACCCGCGCCAAGCAGGAAGACGCTGCGAAAGCCCCATGGTTGCCCGGCAGACCGCCGAAAGCGTTGCAAGCGGTCAAATTGCATTGTCTTCTGGGTGGTTATGCTCTAAATTGATTTATTGCGTATTTTTCACCAATACGAACGGTCCGAGTGCATTTACGGAAAATCAGAAACAAGATCTGCAGCGCCCCCCCTCGACCATACAAGGCCGTCCCCTACCGCATTGGCCCCTAAAGCGAGCGACTGACGGATAATAACCATGCCAGAAATCAGCATCTACCAGACCGAAAGCGGCGCCGTCGAAGTCCGTCTTGAGCAGGACACGGTGTGGCTGAATCAGGCGCAAATGGTCGCATTGTTCGGTCGCGACCAGTCGGTCATTTCACGGCATATTGGTAACATCTTCAAAGAGGGTGAATTGGTGCGGGAAAGCAATATGCAAAAAATGCATATTGCAAATTCAGACAAGCCAGTGGAATTCTTCAATCTTGATGTCATCATCTCGGTTGGCTACCGAGTCAAGTCCGTGCAGGGCACCCGTTTCCGCCAATGGGCCACCCGAACTCTGCGCGAGCACCTGACCCAAGGTTACACCCTGAACCGACAGCGCCTCGAAGCCAACGCCCGGGAATTGGAGGCCGCACTTCTCCTCGTGCGTAAAGCCGTGCACAGTCCAAATCTGCAGATCGACGCCGGACGAGGGTTGATCGAGATCATCACCCGCTACGCCCAGACCTTCCTGCTCCTGCAGCGCTATGATGAAGGTCTACTGACCGAACCTGTCCAACTCCCCGGCGGAGCGCTGCCAACGCTGGACACGGCCCGCGCCCTGGTGGCCGGTCTTAAGGCGGATCTCATGGCCCGGGGCGAGGCCACGAGCCTTTTCGCACAGGAACGCGGCGACGCCTTTGCCGCCCTGCTCGGCAATCTGGACCAGACCGTATTCGGCGAGCCCGCCTACCCTTCGGTGGAGGCCAAGGCCGCCCACCTGCTGTACTTCGTCATCAAGAACCACCCCTTTGCCGACGGCAACAAACGCTGTGGTGCATTCCTGTTCGTCGAGTTCCTGAGCCGCAACGGACGACTGCTGGGCGCCGACGGCGCCCCGGTGCTGAACGACATCGGCCTCGCCGCACTGGCCCTCCTGGTCGCGGAATCCGCCCCGGCCCAGAAGGAAACCATCATCCGCCTGATCATGAACATGCTGAGCACTGACGACGCATTATGAATTGCGTCATGCTCAGTCAAAATCCAGCACGCTTCATTGCCCACGATGTTCTTCAGAGCCCGGCCAACAGGAACAGCAAGATGGATCGCGGATAAAAACCCTCGAGAAACAACTGCCATTGATGAAGCCGGAGAGTTCGAGTGCACCTGCACCTGTCCCTGTTCGGACGGCGTCTGCAAGCATGCCGTGGCCACAAGGTCAAACGCCGTCTCATGCAGGAACTCGATACGTTGAACAAGATCGTGAGGCTGGTATGAACGCGCTAGTCCGCCACCTCCGACAGCCCCAGCCAGAAGCAGGCCAGGGCGGCAGGAATCTTCAGGGCCGAGCTTGAGGACGCCGTACGGGCGGATCGGGAAACGAGGAAGCGCGAAACCGGTATTTGCGGACTTTGAGCTTCCTCGTTGTCTTCTCCCACCATGCGAAGGCCCGAACTACCTTCGAACAGGCTGGAATAGCTTCCGCGACGGCTAGATCACCCCCGCAGCCAGCCCCCCGCCCAGCAGCAGGAGCATCACACCGACCAGTAGCCGTACCGTCTGGATCGTGATTTTCTTCAGCACCTTGCGGCTGTAATGCACCCCCAGGAAGGCCGATAGGGTCGCGGCGATGACAAGCCCCGCGTTGTCGGTGATCATGTGCGAACCGGACATGCCCGCGTAGACGCCAAGGCGGGTCACGTCGACCACGCAGGCCAGGACCACGCCCGTGGCGATGAAGGCGTCCTTGCCAAGGCCCGCGCCGAGCAGAAAGGCGCTGCGGAAGGCCCCCTGATTGCCCGACAGGCCGCCGAAAAACCCGCTGACGATCCCGCCCAAGGGGAGCCAGACCGGCGCGATGGCCTGCTTTTTTCCGCCGCGCAATTCCTGGGTGGCGAAAAAGACGATGAGCACGCCGACCAGAAGCTTGACCGGAGTGACGAAGAATTCGCCTCCGGCAAGCGAATAGGAGAAAAGCGGCTCAAGGTCTGAGACCCTGACCAGCAACCACGCACCTGCGAAGCTTGCGATCAGGGCGGGCAGGCCGAAGCGCAGGCTCACGCCCCAGTCGGCCTGGCGACCGAACAGGGCGAGTTTAAAGAGGTTGTTGGCGAAATGCACCACCGCCGTGACGGCCACAGCCGTCTCGATGGGAAAGAAGATGGCCATGACCGGCGTCAGCACCGTTCCGAGCCCGAAGCCCGAAAAGAGGGTCAGGCCGGACACGGCCAGGCTGGCCAGACAGATGACGAGATAATCCATGCTGTTTCCTTAAAAAAAATTCGTCAGGGTCTCTGCGGTCTTCCCGCAGGGACAGTTCCATTTATTTACATTCATTCCTGGTCCTTTACCACCGGGACCTTGACCTTCGTCAACGAAGGACGTGCTCCGGATAGCAGACATCGACGCCGGCACAAAGATCATTTCGGCCCCCGTGGAAAATGTGACAAATCCGCCCTTCCGAGCGTATATGACAATACATGGATAAACCGGACAACGACAGAGACGACGCCTGGGCCGTGGAGCGGACCTTGAGCGGCGACCGAGAAGCCTTCGCCGTCCTCGTCCGGCGGTATCAGGGACCCATCTTTCGCCTAATGCTTCGTTTTTCGCAGGATGAGTGCGACGCTGCGGAGATGGCCCAGGACGCCTTTGTCAGGGCCTACGAACGTCTGGCCGCCTACGATTCGCGCCGACGTTTCTTCACCTGGCTCTACACTCTGGCCCTGAACCTGGCTCGGGACCATGCGCGACGGCTTAAACGCGCTCCCCAGTGCCGACAGAACCTGGACACGACCCACGCCGATAAGGGCCGCGACCCGCTGGGCAGTCTCGAAGCCGCCAGGCTCCTCAACGTCCTGCGTGGCCTGCCGCCCAAATACGCCGAGGCCCTGGCGCTGCGGTACATCGAGGACATGCACCTGGAAGAGGTGGCCGAGACTCTGGGCCTGTCGATCAGCGGCGCCAAGATGCGCGTGCACAGGGGGCTGCGTATGATGCGGGAACATTTCGGAGAGGAAGAAAAATCATGAACAACGAGCATCAAAACAACACAGCGCAGGACAGACTCACGTCCGGCCTGCGTGGCCTGGGCGGCATGGACCCGGGAGCGGACTTCGCATCCTGCGTCATGGAGCGCATCGGCTCCGCGGCTCCCCTGCCCCTTCCGAAGCGCCGGTCGGAGCGCGTCCTCGACTGGCTCGCCAGACCACGCACCTTGCGAATTTCACCCCTGGCCGGTCTGGCCGCTGCGGCCTGTCTGCTGCTGTCCATGGGCCTGCTCCTCAAGCACGACTTCGGCGTCGGCAGTCAGGCACCGGAAGGTCTCGTCCCGGTGACCTTCGTTCTGGCGGCGCCATCGGCCAGGGAAGTGGCCGTCATCGGCAGCTTCAACGACTGGAACGCCGTCGGGTGGACCATGACCCGCGACCCGTCCCGGGGCCTGTGGACCCTTTCGTCGGCCCTGCCGTCCGGCAGTCACGAGTACGTCTTTCTCATCGACGGGACCACGCCCGTGGCCGATGTCACGGCCGCGCTCAACGTCGACGACGGCTTCGGCGGCCGCAACTCTGTTCTGCTGGTGAAAAGCGGCCATGACTCGATTCTCTAGAACCCTTCTCGTGTCCTTTCTTCTGGCTATCTGGCTTTTGGCACCATTCACAGCCGAGGCGTATCGCATTGAAAGCTCCCTTCGCCAGGCCCAGGAAGACGGCAGGCTGACGCCCGAGGAGGCGCAAGGCATTCAGGCCCGCATCGATCAGACCCGGGAACAAGGGCTGCCTTCGGCTCCCTTCGCTGCCAAGGTCGAGGAAGGTCTGGCCAAACACGTCCGCGCACAGGCCATCATCCACGCCCTGGACGTCATTCGCGGTGATTACGTCTTCGCCCGCGACACGCTCAGGCGAAACGGTGTCGAACCGACCCCAGACGACATCGCCCTGACCGGAGACAGCCTGAGGCTCGGTCTCACGCGACTGGAACTGACCGCAATGGCCGATTTGAACCCTCCGCCGCCCATGCTGGCCACGGCGGCCAGAACCAGGGCAGCCCTGAACGCCATCGACTTCCCCGCCCCCCTGTCCGACAAAATCGTGCGCCAGGGGCTTTCCCTCGGATCGCTGAAGCCCGGCTGGGAACGGCTCTTCCGGGTGGTGCAGCGCACCCGCGAGGTCGGCATTCCTGACGCTACAGTGGCCGACGCCGCTGCCCGGGTCCTGGCCGACGGCGGCAGTCCCGCTGAACTGTTGCAGGAGCTGGGTCTGACGGGCCGCGACACCCGGCACGAACCGGGCGCATCAAAATAATCTGTGACCTCATGGTCGCCCAAACGTATATTGGTTTGACATGAAAAACATCATCCGACTCCTCGCTCTTGTGCTACTGGCGACCTTCGTCCACGGCTGCGCGACCATGGATACGGCCGTCCGGAAAATCCAGAGGGAATACCATCAGGTTCAGGGACAATATTACCTGAACAGAGGCGATTTCGCTGCCGGACGCGCCGCCTTCGCCCCCAGGGTCGCCCAGTTTCCCGAAGATCCGGAGCTCAACTACTTCATGGCGCGCTTCGAACTGGGAACGGACAAGCCCGAAGCCGCGCTTCCCTTCATCCAGAAAGCCGTGAAGCTGTCCCGGGCCAACGCCGACTACCGGTTTTGGGAAGGCGTAACCTACTGGGCCCTCATGAAACCCGACAGGGAGCGGGCCGCCTATGAAAAAGCCCTGGACATCGATCCGGACCACCTCTCGGCGAACCTCTACCTCGCGCACAACATGCTCGACCGGGGCAAAAACGCCGAAGCCCTCCGGCTCTACGACAAGACGCTCTCCCTGAACCCGGAAGAGCCCCAGGCCATGTTCAACAGGGCCGTGGCCCTGGAGCGCATGAAACGTGACAGGGAGATGAAGCTGTCCGTGCACCGCTACCTGGAGATCTACCCGGACGCCCCCCTTGCGCGGCAGGGAGTCCGGATGCTGAACAAAGCCGGCGACTTCACGTGGCGCAACCACGTCATCGGCCCGCGCACCATCCCCCTGCGGGCCGTGGAGTTCCTGCCCGGTAGCGCGACACTGACCGAAAGCGCCGAAGCATCCCTGAAGAGCATCGGTGAAATCCTGTCCAAAAAGACGGACCTGAGCGTCCACGTCGTCGCCTACGTCAAGGGCGACAAGACCCTGGCCAGGCTGCGCGCCCTGGCCGTCAAAAATTTCGTTAGCCGCGAATACCCGAAAGTCGCCCCGGAACGCCTCGCGCCGAGCTGGTTCGACAAGCCCGAAAACATCAAAACGAGCGGCAGGACCCACAGCCTGACCCAGTCCGTCAACATCTTCACCAAGGTTCAATGATCCCAGGAGGTTTTACCATGAACAGCATCCTTCGTCTTCTTCTGTCCGGCCTCATCCTCGTGGCCCTTTCGGCCCTTCCGGTCCTGGCCCAGGCGGCGGATGAACCGACCGACGACCCCGACGCCGTGTCATCCCTGAGCAACCCGGCCCAGGCAGCCAAGGCGGAAGGTCTGGCTGCCGCCGCCACGGAAAAGGCCGCTGAAGCGCTCGACACGGCGATCGCTGAAGCCCAGGCCGCCTACGACTCAGCGGTCGCTGCCAATGATCCGGTCGCCACGGCACAGGCTGACGCAGACCTGACGGCAGCTAAAGAAGCTATGGCAAATGCAGCTGGCGTGAGCACCGCTGAAGTCGAAGCCATGCGCGCCGCAGGGCTTGGCTGGGGCGACATCGCCCATGAACTCGGCGTCCACCCCAGCACTATCGGCCAGAGCGTCGCGAACCAGAACCGCAACATGAACCACTTGGGCAAGGAATACGGCGTGACCGCCCGCAACACGGCCACGGGCAAGTCCTCCAAGGAGTCGGTCTCCAGCTCCGGCAAGAGCAACAATGCCGGTGGCAACGGCAAGGGCAATGCCGGCAGAAACTCTGGCGGGAATGGCAATGGAAATGCCGGCGGAAACGGAGGTGGTAACGGAGGCGGAAACGGCGGAGGTAACGGAGGCGGTAATGGTGGAGGAAACGGCGGCGGAAAGAAGTAGCACCCTTCGTCTTCGTTGATAATTGCTCAAGGGATCGGACAACTTGTCCGGTCCCTTTGCTTTTTGAGCGGGTCTTCCCCCGCGCGTTATGCGGAACAATCCATTATGTAACGGTCCAGCTGCAGGGCGAAAGCGGGGGCTTGCTGTTCGAGCTGATTGCGGGCTTCCGCCGTGAGTACGGCTATGCGGCATATCCCATCCGCTTCCATATGTTCCTTGGCGATGCAGGAACCGAAAGCCGCCTTGGGAGCGACAACGGTCCCGGCATCGTAATGCGCAAGACGGGAAGTCCTGTCCGTGGATCTGGAAGTTGCAGAACCCCACATGATCAGATGCATGCCTTCGTAGGCTGCCCCCTGTGCGACGATGACATCACCTTCTTCGTAGGAACGTTCCGTGAGCCACGGAGCCAGGTCTTCCACCAGCGCTTCAAAAATACTCAGCCTGTCCAGGTGGGCCATCATGTCGTCCACAGTCTGCTCGAAAAGGTTTTCTTTTGCTGACGCCTGAGTTTCCAGCATCTGCTCGAATTTTTCCAGGATGGTGTCTTCGCAAAGCTCAAGTCCCTGATCGAGATCTGCCGTGAAGCGAATCCCCTCCAGGACCGCTGGGGCAAGCGCTCGTGACAGCGTATCCTTGAAACGACTGGACGGGCTGGCAATCACGATCGGAATCATTGCCGTGTGCGCAGCCTGAATGACGCGCTGAAGGGCGTTGACGGAAGATACGTCAAATCCCGAAACGCCGGAAAAATCCAAGAGCATGCACCATGGCCGGGGAGTGACGCTCAGTCCGGCCTTGAGCTCTTCACTCAGGCGAGCGGCGGAGCCAAAGAACAGATAGCCGCTCAACTGGTATCCCTGCAGTCTGCTCCCGTTCGTCTGCAGGATGGTGCGCATGGGAATTGAACGGTTTTTGCAACTGTGCCGCATGGTGCCATTGAACCTTTCCCTGATGACATCGATCCTGCTGAAACGAATGACGAAAAGCACCGTGGTGATCAGCAGGCCGATTCCGACTCCCTTGAGGAATCCCAGAAGGCAGATGGACAGAAAAATGCTCCCCAGCACAAGATAATCCTGGAGGGGAAGCTTGCGGTACGTGCTGTAGAGCCAGTTATCCATGATATCGATGCCGAGGAAGACAAGCAGGCCGCCGAGAACAGGCAGGGGGAAGTATTCCAGTGCCGCGCCACCGGCAAAGAGAACCGTGGCCACAACGGCAGCGGCCACAAGCCCTGCCAGACGGGTGTAGGCTCCCGTCATCCGGCAGAGAAGGGAAAGCGAGAGCGCATGGGCTCCGGGGGAACTGCCGCCCAGTGCACTGGCAATGTTTGCCAGACCGACGTTACGAAATTCCTTGTTGAAATCGACGTCAACGCCTCCCCCGAGGTCGATGCCGCTCACGTTCAGTAGGAGCCCAATCAGGGTGACCAGAAAAACGGCACCCATGACAGGCAACTGGTCAAACACGACATCCCAGCGCACCATGCCAAGTTCGGCCGGGCTAAAGGCGGGCCAGAGGCCCGTGGCCGGCACGCCGGAAAGAAGAAAGCCGGTTGACCGGGCTTCGGCCAGTGACATCCCGGCGATCTGGAATGCAACATAATAGACCGCTGTCACGACCAGCAGCGATGCGGGAAGGATAAGAAAGTGCGGCCAGCGTTTCAGGACAAGCCAAAGAAGGATGGCATACAGGGCGCCTGGCCCCCACTTCAGAAGCGGTGATGCATCAAGCAGGCTCTTCATCGTGTCGAAATTGACGTCCATACCGCTCATGACCGAAAGGCCGCCCAGGGTGAGAAGCCATCCTCCGCCTGCCAGAAAGCCGCCTACAACAGGGTAGGGCATGAAGCGGAACAAGTTGGTCAGTCTGAAATGGCCGATGGCCGTAAGCGCCAGGCCAGTGGCGAGAGTAGCCGAACCGATGGAGGCGACCATGGTCATGAAAGTTGCTTCCGGCGACGCCATTCCCATGGCTGCGACTACCGAAGGACCCATCCCTGCGAGGACAGCCACCGGAGCATCCTGCGGCAAGCATATGACGGATCGGAAGGAACTGGTCAGGGCGAGGAGGATGCCCATCACAACCGCGCCGAAAAGCAGCAGCCCCGATGCCCGCGTCGCAAGCGGTGCGAGCGAGCCCGAAAAAATCATGGCGCTCAGGGAAACCTCGATGACGACAATGAGAACGCCAATGACACAGCCGAGAGCCAGCGCCGGGACTATTTTATGCGACAACAGGTCGTCCGCAAGTTCCTTGAGTAGTGATTTCATGCTCGTCTCCTCCAAGAAACATATTTCATGACAGGGCGTTAACGCAATGCATATTCGTTCGATCCAAAATAGCGCATGTTCTTCCTTGGCTGTGGGCAAGCCGCCACGGCATCTTGTCCGCCGCCCTTGTCGAGCGTTCCCGACAATAGGCCGGATCGTTTGGCCGCAAGGGTAATTCTTCGCTGGCAAAAGGCTGCCAAGCCCGTTAAGGACTGCGCATCCCCAACCGTATCAGGAATATGCAATGTCCACGAACGCCGCAGCCCTCTTCTCGTACCCCTTCGTGTCCCTGTGCCTGGTGGCCCTGTTCGGGTTCGGCAACATCGCCGTTTTCTACGGTCTCTATCCCTACCTCATATCCATGGGCATCTCGCCCTTCTGGGCCGGTTGGATTCTCGCCCTAGAACCCCTGGCGGCCTTCGTGCTGCGCCCATTCATCAGCCCTTGGCTCGGACCGGGCAACGCTCTGCCTGTCATGCGCGCAAGCCTGGTCATGATCGCTCTCGCCCTGCTTGGATACGCCTGGGCCCAAAGCCTTCCCTCGCTCATCTGCCTGCGCGTCTTCCACGGAGCGGCCTTCGTGAGCCTGGTCTCGGCCACCACCGCCCTGCTCGTGCATTTCATCCCGCCGTCCAGAAGCGGCCAGGGCTTCGGCCTCTTTTCCCTGACCACCATGCTTCCCTTCGCCGTCATGCCCCCGCTCATGGAATACCTGCTCCGGATCGTCCCCGACGCCGGGCACGCCTATGCCTGGGTCTCCCTCATGACCCTGCCTGCCCTGGCCTTGCTGGCACCCCTCGGGCCCCATGCACGTCAGGCGCGGGAAAAAGAGAGGCAAATCTCTTCCGGACAGGCATCGACCGGGCTCGCCGACATCGGGACGGCCTTGAAAAACCCCGGGGTGCCACTTGTCCTGGGCGCGGGCCTGCTGACGTTTCTGGGCTCCACCCTGCTCTTCTTCTTCATGAAGGACTTCGGGGCGAGCCTTGGCCTGGCCAACGCGGGTCTTTTCTTCACCGTGTCCACGGGAGCCACCATCGCCGTACGCCTGTTCGGCAGCGCCCGTTTCGACAGGATGGACAAGCGCCGGACCCTGATGCTCACGTTCCTCGTCCTGGCGGGATGCTACGCGTCCTACTCCCTGGTCGCATCGCCCCTGCCCTTCCTGCTCGCGGCCGGTCTTTTCGGCGCCTGCATGGGCGTGGCCATGCCGCTTCTGCAATCGACCCTCTTTCACCTGGCCGACCCGTCCAAGCGCGGCCTGACCGCCAACCTCATGCTGTCCACCATGGACGCAGGCTATGTCCTGGGCCCCTGGCTCGGCGGCATGATGCTCGGCATGGGCCTGTCCCACGCGGGCCTGTTCCGGATCTCGGCGCTGCTGGCCCTTGGCGCCTGGCTGCTGATCCGCCAGACCGGACAACCATCCCCGGCCACCCTCAACCCTTCCCACGGGAGAACCGCATGACCCGCACCCGACAGGAAAACCTGGAGCGCCTGCGCGCCAACCCCGGAACCGTCGAACCCGGCCAGAAAATCGAGGTCAGCCCATTCCGGCCCGAAGACGCCGAAGGTGTGGCCAGGCTCTATTTCGCCATCTACGGGGAGAATTTTCCCCTGGACTACGTCTACGACCCCGAACAGATCGCGGCCGCCAACGCCGGGCCGGAGCTCCACCAGTTCGTGGCCCGCACGTCAGCAGGGGACGTGGTCGGGCTGACGGCCCTCTTTCGGGTGGCGCCGAGCCCGAACATCATGGAGTCCGGCGGACTCATGATCCTGCCGGCCTATCGCGGAGGGACCCTGACAGTGCGCATGACCAAAGCCTCCCTGGCCACCCTGCCGGAGGAACTGGGCCTCAACGCCGTCTTCGGCCAAAGCGTATGCGACCACCTCATCAGCCAGAAGTTGGCTCGCCATTTCTCATCTCCTGCCTACGCCCTGGAGATGGAAGCCATGCCCCCCAGACCCGAAGGCAGTACCGACGGCGTCGGGGGAAGAATCTCCCTGCTGGACGAACTGCGCATCTATCGGGATGTGCCCCACACGGTGTACCTGCCCGAGCGTTTTGCCGACTTTCTCGCGGGCCTGTATGCCAAACATGGTCTGGCGAGATCCTTCGGCGCGGCCGGACCAGTCAGCGGACGGACGCGCTCCGGCGTGACGACCATGGATGGGGCATCCCTGGCCAAGCTCCTGGTCGACGAACCGGGCGCGGACCTCGGCGAGGCCATCGACGCCTTCGAGACCGGGCATCCCGGACGGCACGCCTATCACCTGCAGCTGCCCCTGGCCCATCCGGGGGTGTCCGCAGCCGTGGAAACAGCCCGCGAGCGCGGCTACTTCCTCGGCGGACTGCTGCCGCTATGGACCGGAACCGACGTACTGCTGCTGCAAAAGCTCGCCTCGGACCCCGACTTCTCGCTCCCGCTGCTGCTGACCGACGAGGCCAAAGAACTCATGGACTGCATCCGCTCGGACTGGGCAGGGCTGCCCGGCCGATGAAAGGGAAAGACCGGAAGTCGGCCCCGCGAGTTGACACAAAACCCTTTTCTTCCGCACTGTTTGGCACTTTTTCAGCCCAAGGATGTGTCCATGTCTCATGAACCTTACGATATCGGCCCTGCACGCCCCCGCCTGGACGCCCTGGCCAAGGCGTGCGGCACGGAGCTTTTCAGCGCCGACAGCTACCCGCCCGGCCTGCTCTGGGCCGGGGCCAGACGCTGCGGCGTGCCCCACGGCATCCTGCGCGGCGTCGATGCATCCGCAGCCAGGGCCCTGCCCGGGGTGCACGCCGTCCTGACCCGCGAGGACGTGCCCGGATCGAACCGGCAGGGCATCGTGCACAAGGACATGCCCGTGCTGTGCGGAACCAGGGTCCGCCATTGCGGGGATCCCGTGGCCCTCGTGGTGGCGGAATCACGCGACGTGCTGCGGAAGGCCCTGGCTCTCATCCACGTGGATATCGAGCCCCGGCAGGCTCTGGCCGACATGGACGCTGCCCTGGCGCCGGACGCCCCGCTCATTCACGAATCCCACGGCTCCAACATCCTCCTGGCCGCCGAGATCCACAAAGGGAACGCCGAAGAGGCCCTGGCGCAGTGCGATGTGATCCTGGAGGAAACCTACTTCACCCCGGCCCAGGCCCACGCCTTTCTGGAAACCGAAAACGGCCTGGCCCGCCTGGACGAAGACGGCATCCTGCACCTGACCGTCTCCACCCAGGCCCCTTTCCGCGACCGCTTCGAAATCGGCCACGCCCTGGGCATTGAGCCCTGGAAAATCCGCGTCCACAGCCCTTTTCTTGGCGGCGGATTCGGCGGCAAGGACGGGGCCACGGTGCAGTGCCTCCTGGGACTTGCGGCCCTGCGCCTTCCGGGGCGGACCATCAAGATGTGGTGGGACAGGGAGGAAAGCTTCCTGGCCGGTTACAAGCGCCACGCGGCCCGGATGCACTACCGGCTGGGCGCCATGAACGACGGCACGCTCAGGAGCCTGGTCTGTCACCTGTGGTACGACACCGGTGCCTACGCCCATCTGGGCGGCGAAATCATGGAGCTTGGCATGGAGCACGCCGCCGGACCCTACCGGGTCGACCACATGGATTGCCGGGGCCTGTGCGTCTACACCAACAACCCCGTGGCCGGGGCCTTCCGGGGTTTTGGCGTGGCCCAGGCCAGCCTGGCCTTCGAGGGCATGATGGACCGGCTGGCCGACCGGCTCGGACGGGACCGCCTGGATCTGCGCCGCCAGAACGCCCTGCGCCGCGGGGACCGCAATTGCGCGGGCGTCACGCTGACCTCCTCCGTGG
Source organism: Desulfomicrobium apsheronum (assembly GCF_900114115.1). NCBI lineage: Bacteria > Pseudomonadati > Thermodesulfobacteriota > Desulfovibrionia > Desulfovibrionales > Desulfomicrobiaceae > Desulfomicrobium > Desulfomicrobium apsheronum. Next base: position 105,857 of record NZ_FORX01000005.1, read on the forward strand.
GCCTTGACGAGTGCCTGCGCCGCGTCCAGGGCCACGAACTCTGGACCACGCGCCACGCCTGGAAAAAGGACGCCCCCGCGTTCACCCGGCGCGGCGTCGGCGTCGCCGCCGTCTTCAACGGCATGGGCTACGGCCGAGGGCTGGCCGACAACGCCATCGCCAAGATCGAGCTGACCCCGGACGGACGCTTCGTCATCTACAGCGGCGTCCCGGACATGGGCCAGGGCAACGCCTCCACCTTCGCCCAGATCGCGGGCGAAATGCTCTGCCAGGACGCCGGACGCCTCGAAGTCATCCAGCCGGATACGGAGCGCTCCCACCCGTCAGGCTCGGCCTCGGCCGGCCGGACCACCTACACTTTCGGACAGGCGCTGATCAAGGCCTGCGAGATGATGACAACCAAGCTCGTCCGCCGCGCGGCGCTGGCACTCATGATCGACGAACCCGGCGGCTTCACTCTGGTGCCTGGAGCGGTCAGGCACCTGCCCACGGGCAAGGAGCTGCCCCTGACGGTCATGGGCGCCATGCTGCCCCGCGACGACCGCGTCTGCGTGGCCGAATACCTCATGCCCGTCTCCCGCGAGGTGCCGGACACGGGCAAGGATTTTCCCCTCGGCTTCCCGCACCTGATCTTCCCCTTTGCCGCGCATCTGGTGCGCGTCGAGATCGACGAACTGACCGGCCTGGTGCGGGTCTGCGACTATCTCGCGGCCACCGACGGCGGCCGCGTCCTGAACCCCCAGAACTTCCACCAGCAGATCGAGGGAGCCGTGGCCCAGGGCTTGGGCTTCGCCCTGATGGAAGGTTTTGGAACCGAAAACGCCCGCATCACCACCCCGGACCTCTCGACCTACCTCATCCCCACCAGCCTGGACCTGCCGGATACGCAGTCCGTGGCCGTGGAAACGCTGGAGCACAGCGGGCCCTTCGGCATGAAAGGCGTGGGCGAGGTGGGCATGAACGGCCCGCTGCCGGCGGTGGCCTCGGCCCTGTCCGACGCCCTGGGCGCGCACATAGTCCGCGCCCCCGTCACTCCGGCCATGATCCTCGAACTTCTCGCCTCACGCGGAGCACAGGCATGATCATCCGTTTTTGCATCAACGGCCGGGACACTGAACTCGATGTCCGGAGCGACGAACGCGCCGTGGACATCCTGCGCGAAAGGCTCGGGCTGACCGGCACCAAGGAAGGCTGCGGAACCGGCGAATGCGGCGCGTGCGCCATCCTGGTGAACGGACGGGCCCGCCTGTCCTGCCTGACGCTGGCGGCCCAGCTCGACGGCCAGGACCTGACCACCATCGAAGGCCTCGGCAGCCCCAAAACGCCTCACGCCCTGCAACGGTCTTTTGCCGAGCATGGCGCCGTGCAGTGCGGGTTTTGCACGCCGGGCATGGTCGTGGCCGCCGCGGACCTCCTGGCCCGCGATCCGCATCCCGAACGCGAGACAATTCGCGAGGCCCTGTCCGGAAACCTCTGCCGCTGCACGGGCTACACCCGCATCCTCGATGCGGTGCACAAGGTGGAAAAACCATGAGCGTCTTCCTGCCCGGGACCTTGAACGAACTCTGGAACCTTCTCGACGAACCGGACACCTCCGTCATGGCAGGAGGCACGGACTACCTCGTGCGGCGCAGGGCCGGAAAATCCGCAGGACAGATCTGCTGTCTTGAACGCATCACCACACTGCGTGGCATGGAAGAGGAGGGCGGCCTCCTGGAAATCGGCGCGGCCACGACCCTGACCGACCTGCTGGAATCCGGGACAGTCGCCGCTCGCCTGCCCTTGCTGCATCAGGCCGTGCGCCAGCTGGGATCACCCCTGGTGCGCAATCAGGCCACCCTGGGCGGAAACCTCTGCACGGCATCCCCGGCCGGGGACACCCTCCCGGCCCTGTACGCCCTTGGGGCGCAAGTGGCGCTCATGTCTCGTGACTCGGAACGAGTCCTGGACGTGGCGGAGTTCATCACCGGCCCCGGCCGGACCGTTCTTGAATCCGGCGAGATCCTGGCCCGCGTGATCATCCCGTTGCCCGATCCGGACTCCGTGCAGCATTTCGAGAAAGTCGGCAGACGCCAGGCCCTGGCCATCAGCGTGGCCAGCCTGGCCGCAATGCTGCGTCTGGACGGCGACATCATCCGGAACATCCGGCTGGCCTTCGGCAGCGTGGCCCCCACGGTGCTGCGCTGCACCGAAGCCGAGTCCTGGCTGACGGGCCGCGCCCTGAGCTCCGGCAACCTGAGCCACGCGGCCGACCTCGTGCGCGCGGCCGTAAGCCCCATCGACGACGTGCGTGCCACGGCGGACTATCGCCGTCAGGTGGCGGGCAACCTGGTCCTTCGTCTTAAAGCGTACAGGCCATGAAAGCGCTTCTTCCGGCGCTGCTGCCGACGTTGGCCAAAAATGCACCTATCGCCACTGCGGCGACATGAATGAATTCAGGGCCTGCTTCGCGCTGCCCAAGGAAGAGCAAACATGACCAATCAACGAACCATAACCCTGCGCCTGCACGCGGACGCGGCCTGGATTACCATGGTCCAGGGCGTGGCCAAACAGTGCGGCGCGGTTTTCGGCCTGGATCATGGCAAAGCCCTGCGCCTGACCATGGCGCTGGAAGAAATTCTGGCCTACCTGGCCGACCTTACGCCGCAGGCCCCGCTGGAACTGAATCTGACGCCCGGCGCCAGCCATGTCGACACGACCTTCTCCTTCGCGGCCAGGGATGCCGATCTCTGGGCCATGAACATCACCGCCTGCGGGGCCGACTGCGCCGAAGAAAATATCCAGGCCATGGGACTGCTCCTGGCCGCGCGCATGAGCGACGGCATGGACGTGCGCCGTGACGGAGCGAACGTGATCCTGCGCCTACGCCTGGACCGCTCCTATCCAGACCTTGAAACGCGGCTGGCCGAACGCTTCGCGCCCCGAGGGGAAGTGCTGTTCCAGCCCGCCCTCGACCCGAGCCGGATCAAGGAGGCCTGCGCCCTGGCCACGGCGCTCTATCCCGAAGCAGTGGTGCCACGGGCGTTCAGAACCCCCGGCAAGGTGGTCGACCAGATTCTCGGAGGCGAGCTTTCCGGAGCCATGGCGCTGGACCAGGGCGGAAATGTGTGCGGCTTCATGACCTGGAGCCCGCGTTCCGCCACCAGCGTGTCCTTCTGCGGGCCGTATGTCTTCACCAGTGAGAGGACGGTCGTCGCGCGAGGGCTGACCGAGCATCTCGTCGGCGCCGTGGCCCGGACTCCCGTCTCGGCCATACTGAGCCAGCTGCCCACGGAAGACCTGCCTCGGGAGGATGTCGAGCTGCTGGGGACCCTGCCCCTGCTCGCGGCCGACGGCACGCCCTGCCCCATGCCGATCTGGTACCGGGGCATGCGCGAGGACAATGGACTGGCGGTCTGGACACACCCGGAACTGGAAGGATTTCTGCGCACTGCATACGAACAACTTTTCCTCATGCGCGACATCCACGCCGTCTCGCACCAGGGCGAACAGGTGGCCGGGCGCTCCGTCTTTGCCACGTCCTTCCAGCCCGAGGCCAGCCAGGCGCTGCTCATCCCCATGCTCGACGGGGCCGACGCCTCAGGCACCCTGCACGGACACGTCCAGTTGCTCCTGTCCGAAGGGTACCGCAACATTCTGGTCCACCTCGACCTGGCCCACGGCTGGCAGGCGGCTCTGGCCCCAGTCCTGCTGAAGAACGGTTTCCAACCCCGCGTCCTGCTCCCCCATGCGGGACAAGCGGACGTGATGGTGCTGCAGCATGCTGGATCTTGAACGACTGGTGCCGGCCCACGTCCGGAGCTTCGAGGTATATACGCCGAGCAGGCCCGACCAGGAACTGATGCGCCTCTTCCGGGTCGACCACCTGCACCGTCTCAACAACAACGAGAACCCTCTGGGCCCACCGCCCGAAGCCGCCCGTATCATAGAGGGTTTCCCGCCCCGCCTGACCCCCATCTACCCCAGCGGCGACGCCTACGCCCTGCGCCAGATCCTGGCCGAGCGCTTCTCCAAGTCGCCGGACCAGTTTCTGGTCGGCAACGGCTCGTGCGAGGTCATCTCCAGTGTCATCAAGGCCTTCTGCGCCGAGGGCGACAACATCGTCACGGCGGACAGGACCTTTGCCGTGTACGAGTGGGTCGCCGAGTTTTCAGGCATAGAGGCCAGGCTCACCCCCCTCAAGGATTTCGGCTTTGACCCGGACGCCATGCTCGCCGCCCGCGACGAACGCACCAAGATCCTCTTCGTCTGCAACCCCAACAATCCAACAGGCACCTGGTGGGACACAGCCACCCTGCGCCGCTTCCTGGACGCGGTGGACGGCCGCCAGATCGTTGTCCTGGACGAGGCGTATTTCGAATTCGTGGACCAGTCCGACTTTCCGGATGGCATGAAACTACTGGAACAGTATCCCAACCTGGTGGTCTTTCGCACCTTCTCGAAGATGTACGCGCTGGCCGCACTGCGCATCGGCTACCTGTGCAGTTCCCCGGCGGTGGTCGACATCATCCGCCGCACCCACGTGGTCTATTCGGTCAATTCCCTCGCGCAGCAGGCCGCCGCGGCAGCCATGGAAAACGACGGGCCCTTCATTGCCGCGACCCGCGCCATGGTGGCCGCCGGCAAGGAGAAGGTCCTGAACCTGTGCGAGGAATTGGGCCTGACCTGCCAATGCGGCGAGGGCAACTTCATCATGATCCGCGTGCCCATCTCCGACACCCTGCTCTACCGCAAGCTCATGGCCAAGGGCGTCATGATCCGCACCATGACGGGCTTTCGCTTCCCGGGCTGGATCAGGGTCAGCCTAGCGCAGGAAAACGTGATGGAGGAATTCTGCGGAGCCATGCTGGGCGTGCTTCACCCTGAGAGACCGGCAATCGACAAAATCCTGTGCCACCCACTTACCATCGAAAATCCGGCACAAACCTCCTTTTGACATTTTCCCGCTTGACCCCGCCCGGGGTGCCGCGCCATGTATTCGCTTCCATGCGGGAGTCCGGCCATGCCCGTCTTCCCGCGCCCGGGGCACGACCCCGCCAAGAACATCGCCCCCTACAGCCTCACGGAGCTTGCACAGATCATGCTGTCCCTCTTCATTCTTCTGTTCATAGTCCTCGCCGCCCTGGTCCTCTTCATCGGCGGCTGGCTGCCTGCGGACGTGGTCGGGATCATGGTCCTCGCCGCCCTGGCTCTGACCGGTCTGGTCTCCCCGGAAGAGGCCGTGGCCGGATTCAGCAGCCCCGCAGTCATCACCGTGCTGGCCATGTTCGTCCTTTCGGCCGGACTGAGCCGCACGGGCGTGGCCTACCGCATCGGCCAGCCCCTGCAACTCTTCGCGCGCAGGGGCGAAACCGTACTGATCGTCGTCCTCATGGCGGCGGCCGGTATTCTTTCCGCCCTCATCAACACCACCACCGTGGCCGTCATTCTGCTGCCAGCGACCATGGACCTGGCCCGCCGCAGCGGCCTGCCACCGGCGCGTCTGCTCATGCCCATGGCGCTCGGCTGCCTGCTCGGCGGGCCCTTCACGGGCATCTCCACACCGCCCAACATCCTGGCCACCGACGCCCTGCGCTCCGCCGGACTGACGCCCTTCAAGATTTTCGAATTCACGCCCATCACCGGGGCTCTGGTCGTAGCCGGCATCGCTTTCATGGTCCTTGTGGGCAAGCGCCTGCTGCCCAGACGCGCCTCATCCGGGGCCGATAAAAACGGTATCGAAACCGCCTACGAGATCGGGTCGCACATCTTCACCATCGAGCTCGCGCCGACATCTCCCCTGGCAGGCCGCAGTCTGGGTGAAAGCCGCTTGGGCTCGGCCCTCTATCTGACTGTGGTCGGCCTGCAACGCGCCGGTGAGCTGATTCTCTCCCCCCGGGCACAGGAAACGCTGCGCGCCAAAGACATCATCATCGTCCACGGCCAGTCGGACCAAGTCAGCCATTTTCACGGCAGCAGGCATCTACAGGTCGAACAGCCCGGACCCGAAACCGCCGAGATCACAGCTCGCCTTGGCACGGCCTCGGTCCGCATCGGCAAGGGATCGCCACTCATCGGGCGTACTTTGGCCGAAAGCGGGCTGCGCCGGGATCATCGCGTGCATGTGCTGGCCCTGGGCTCCCCCACAGGCGAATGCCTGCGCGAAGTCCGGCGCCATCGTTTCGAGGAGGGGGACGGCCTCGTGCTCCAAGGCGAACACAAGACCCTTGAGGCCCTGGCGGACACCAGCCTCGTCGAACTCGTGGCACCGCTGACGGAAGGACCAGCCGATGCATCGGTCTGCGAACTGCTCAGCCTCTGTTCCGTGCGGGTGCCGGAAGGATCGGTGCTGGCAGGACGCAATCTGGTGGAAAGCCGCCTGGGCAATGCCTTCGGCCTGACGGTGGTGGGACTGGTGCGGGAAGGGAAGGTGACCTGCCTGCCCGCCCCGGAAGAAACGGTCCAGCCTGGCGACCTGCTCGTGGTCCAGGGACTGGCCCGGGACATCGACGTGTTCGAGGGCCTGCAGGAGCTTGAAATTTCGGAACAATCGTCGCGACTGGCAGCCGAACTGGAATCCCAGCAGATCGGCATGACCGAGGTGCTGCTCTCGCCCCGCACTACCCTTGCCGGAAAAACCCTGAACGATCTGCTCTTCCGGGATCATTACGGACTGAGCGTCCTGGCCGTGCTGCGCAAGGGCCGGGCCTGTCGCTCGGGCCTACAGGACATGCCCCTACAGTTCGGCGATGCGCTGCTGGTCTACGGACCGCGTCAGAGCCTGGAGGCCGTGGCCCGCGACGAAGACTTCCTTGTCCTGGACCAGGCCGCAGCCCAGGCGCCACGCCTGCACAAAGCCCCCCTGGCCGCCTTGATCATGGCGACCGTGCTCCTAAGCGCCATCCTGGGTTTCGTGCCCATCGCCATCGCGGCCCTGACCGGAGTTGCGGCCATGGTCGTCAGCGGTTGCCTGACCATGGAGGAGGCCTATCACTCCATTGAATGGAAAGTGATCTTTCTCATCGCAGGCATGCTCCCACTGGGCATGGCCATCGAAAATACCGGGGCGGCGCAGATGGGGGCGGCGGCGCTTATCGGCATGGTCGGAGACCTGGGCCCACGCTGGGTCGTGGCGACGCTCTTCGCGGTGACGGTGCTCGGCACGCAGGTCATTCCCACGGCGGCACTGGTGGTGCTCATGGCGCCCGTGGCCCTCGGCGCGGCTTCGTCACTGCACATCTCACCGCAACTTCTGATGATGACCGTGGCCATGGCAGCTTCGGCGAGTTTCGCGAGCCCGCTTTCGCACCCGGCGCATCTCTTGGTGATGGGGCCCGGCGGCTACAAATTCATGGATTACGTGAAGGTCGGCGCACCTTTGACTCTCGTGGTCATGGCCGTGTCGGTCTGGCTGTTGCCCATCCTGTGGCCAGCGTAAACGAGCTTGCGATCCCCCAAATTCCCGCAGGATTTCGCCCGAAAATTCCGACTTGACGATTCCTGGGGGCTGCCTATAGCTTGCTTTCTTTGAAGGGGAGTAGCTCCTCAAGACAAGGTCAACATCACTGGCGCAAGAGCGCTTGGCCTTGTCGTCGGATCCCACCGATGAGCAAGACCTTCAGCACGACAAACCGTGCTGGAGGTCTTTTTTTTTGACCTCCGGCCAATCTTTGGAGGTTTCATGACCGCAGGGATCTTCTCTCCAAACCCGGGACGCCGGACAATGTCCAGTCACGGCCCACCTGCTTTTTGCCGTCAGCCCCGAGGCTTGTCCTTGTGGCGAGATGTTGCGTCGTTTTCCTGGATTCGTTTCAGATCATCCATCAGTAAAAACCCATGGGGCTATCGGATGCCCCTGTCCGCTTAACGGACCTGGAGAAATATATGGACACATTGCTTTTATGGACCGGATTTCATGTTTTCATCATTGCGCTGCTGCTTTTCGACCTTGGCGTGGTGCAGCGCAAAAACAGGGAGATGAGCGTCGGAACCGCCCTTTGGGTGAGTCTGGGCTATGTCGTTCTGGCGCTTCTCTTCGGGGCGGGGGTTTTTTTCTTCAGAGGCTCCGAGGCCGGACTTGAATTTCTGACGGGGTATTTCATCGAGAAAAGCCTGAGCGTGGACAACATCTTTGTCTTCCTGCTCATCTTTCTGCATTTCTCGGTGTCCAAATCCAACCAGCGCCGGATTCTTTTCTGGGGCATCCTGGGGGCGCTGGCCATGCGCGCCACGCTCATCATCGCCGGAGCCAGCGCCATCGCGACCTTTCACTGGCTGCTCTACGTCTTCGGCATCCTGCTCATCGCCTCGGGAATCAAGATGCTGGTCACCATCAACCAGGAACCGGACCTCTCGCGCAACCGCATCGCCCGGTTCATGCGCAGCCATTTCCGGGTCACCGAAGACTTCGAGGGCGACAGGTTCTGGGTCCGGCGCGACGGCCTTCTGTACATGACGCCCCTGTTCATGGTCCTGATCATCATCGAGGTCTCGGACGTCATCTTCGCCATCGACTCCATCCCGGCCATCCTGGCCATCAGCAAGGACACGTTCATCGTCTATTCATCCAACGTGTTCGCCATTCTGGGGCTGCGGGCGCTGTATTTCGTCCTGGCCGGAGTGATTCACCGCTTCCACTACCTCAAGTACGGGCTGTCCTTCGTGCTCGTTCTGGTGGGCGTCAAGATGACCGTGAACACCTATTACGAGACCAAGATCATCTCTACCGAAATGGCGCTTCTGGCCACCGCATGTCTCATCGGCGGCTCCATGCTCTACTCCATGTACCGCACCAGAGAATTGCCCGAATCCGAAAGGAAGAAATCCATTCGCTGGTGGATTCCGGGCACCCCGGCACGCAAGGAACGCAGCGAGGATCAAAAACCGGATGTGAACTAAAAAAAACCGGACGCGCATCCTTTTTTCATGTGTCTTCTAAGGATGCGCGTCCAATGATCGCAAAAAGGCGCTCGCGCCTACTGCATGACCACCCAGCCGTCGGGCCCCTTCACGAAACGCACCGTCGTCATTTCCTTGGAGCGCCCGGCAATGGGGACGGTCATGTCGACTTCGACGTCGCAGACAAAACCGGGCGCCTCCTTGGCCTCAGTGCAGCCGATCTTCTTCACGGCATGAAGCTCCGTCTTCCCGAGCGAATCGGTAAACGCCTTGCCCGCTCCGCCGAAAAGTTTTCCGGCCTCGTCGAGGCTTTGAGCGGTCTTGGCCATGTCCTTCTCAAAGGCGGCCCTTATGTCGGCCTCGGACGGCTCGCCTGAGCAGCCCACGGCAAAAAGCGACACGGCAAAAAGGATTCCCGTCAGCATGAATTTCATCATTCCCTCCATTGGTTGCGGATACCGTGATCCATTGATCATCCCGAAGCCGAATATTGGCTTTAAACGGGACGGTTGTCCAACTTCCGCCTATCCATGCGGCTGCTCCCGTGATGCCAGTCCCGCCGAAGCGCGCATGTCCGCTCGCTGCCACCGCGACATTCTCCCCAAGAACCGTTGACTTCCACGCCGCCCTATGCTCAAGGTTCCGCTCCCGGGCGCGCCTGCCTGGGCGGATCACGCGGCATGCCGTTATTGAAGACCGGAACATGCGCAAGATCCGGCTGTTTTTCAAGGGTGCGCCCTGAAGACAGAATTCCCGACGACTCAAGGCTCCGGCCACGCAAGGCCTGAGCCTTTTTCGTTGTGCCCCGCATTGACATCACGGGGACTGGTTACTAAGTTTGCAACTTTCCCTGTCCACCGGACGTGCCTCTCGGGCCTGTCGGCAGGACGGCACAACGATCCGGTTTTCCTACGGAGTTCCATGCATCCCTCGACACTGACCTCGCGCATCGAAACCACGGCCCCGCTCCAGCTGGCGGCGTCCTGGGACAAATGCGGCGTGCAGATCGCCTCTGCCGCCTCCGAGATCAGGACCTTGTGCGTGGCCCTGGACCCCAGTGTCGAGACGGTGCGCCGGGCGGTGGAGCATGAGGCGGATTTCCTGCTCTGTCACCACCCGCTGAGCCTCGCGCCCAGACTGCCGAGCCGCCTCGATGACTTCCACGAGGTGCTGAGCCTGAGCCTCAAGAACTCCATGTGGCTCTACAGCGCGCACACCTCTCTGGACGCCAATCCGCATGGTCCGGTCAATTGGCTGGGACGCGCCCTTGGAATGCAGGACATGCGCATTCTTGAAGTGACCCGCCGCGAAACGCCGAGCCTGCTGCGCCTGGCCGATCCGGCCATGCAGGAAAGAGTCCGGAATTTTGCAGACTCCGTCACCCGCCGCGATGGACAAATGGAGGAATACCTCCTCTGGCCGGAAGAGAGCTCCGCTTTCAAGGCCAAACTGCAAACAGGGACGCCCTGGCAGGAGATCGCCCTTGCCGCGCCGATCCGTGAATACGGTTTCGGATGCATCGGAACGCTGCCCGAGACCCTGGTCTGGAATGAATTTACAGCGCGGCTGACCGCCCTCGGACTGCCGCTGTCGCGCATGGTGGGCCAGGTGCCGGAAACCGTCGCCCGGGTTGCCTATTGCCCCGGATCGGGAGCCGACCTTGGACCGGCCGCCTTCGCCCAAGGCGCGGACGTCTACCTGACCGGCGACGTCAAATACCACCAGGCCCAGGCCGTGCAGGATGTCGGCCTGACCATCGATGTCGGTCATTTTTGCCTTGAAGAGACCATGATGCGCACCTGGAGCCAGAGCCTGGACCGCGAACTGTCCCCCGAGGGAGTCCGGGTCATCTTTCTGCAGGGCCGCGATCCCTTTGCCTGAATCTTCCCGGGAAGAACCCCGGAAAATTGATACGCTTTTGAGGAGGATGCTACCTTGAGTATTTATATGGAACAGATCGAGCAGCTGGTCGTGCTGCAGAAAGTGGATTCGGAGATGATCACCCTGGAGCGCATCCTCGAAGACGCGCCCAAGCAGCTGCGGAGCCTGCAGGAAAAACAGGCCTACCTCAAACAGCAGCAGGACGTGATCCAGGAAAAGGTCGACGTGCTGATGGAGCAGAAGAGCCGCCTTGAGGGTGAAATCGAAAACGACACCCAGAAGGTCAAGAAGAGCAAGAACAAGCTCATGATGGTCGAGAACACCAAGGAATATCACGCCATGATGCGTGAGATGGACACCATGGAGAAGATGAACCGCTCCCGCGAGGAAGAGCGGGCCAATCTTCTTGCAGACCTTTCCGACCTCGAAGGTCGCAAGGAAGCCCTGCAGGGTGACATCAACAGCCTTGAAGAAACCATCACTGCCCAGCAGTCCACCCTGGATCAGGAACTGGCCGAGAAGCGCGCCCGCATCGAAATTCTGGAGAAGGAAAAGCGGAAGGCCTCCGAGGCTGTTCCCGCGCCCATCCTGACCCGCTACAATTTCATCCGCGACCGCATCCCGAATCCCGTCATCGTTCCGGTCAGCGAAGCCGTGTGTCAGGGCTGCCATGTCGTCATCCCACCCCAGGCCTTCATCGACCTGCAGAAGGGCGAGCAGATCCTGAGCTGTCCCAACTGCCTGCGCATCATTTTCTGGGAGCGTCATTTCTCGGGCAATGATTGATTTTTTTGCGGAGCCGGACAGGCTGTCGCTGCCGGCCGCAAGGCCGGGAGAGGAAAGTCCGGACACCACAGGGCAGGATGCTGGATAACGTCCAGCGGGGGCGACCCCGGGACAGTGCCACAGAAACAAACCGCCCGGGCTTCATGCCCGGGTAAGGGTGAAAAGGTGGGGTAAGAGCCCACCAGTTGTCGCGGTGACGCGGCAAGCTAGGTAAACCCCATCCGGTGCAAGACCAAATAGGAAGGTGACCGGCCCGGTCACGACCCTTCGGGTAGGTTGCTGGAGACGGCGGGTAACCGCCGCCCTAGAGGAATGACAGCCGCCCGGCAACGGGCACAGAATCCGGCTTATCGTCCGGCTCCGTATTTTTGACAATGACACACTCACTATGGACCATAATCCTGGCCGCCGGCCAGGGTTCGCGCTTGGCCGCCTCCACGGGCGGCACACGCAAACAGTTTCTGCACCATGAGGGACACCCCCTCTATTGGCGCAGCGTTCTGACCATGTCCGCAGTCCCTGAACTTGCGGGCGTGGTCCTCGTTTTTCCGCCCCAGGAGATGGAGCAGCGCTCCGCCGAACTGGAAAACCTCAAGAACATCTCGGACCCCGGTGTCCGCATCCTGACCACCGCTGGCGGGGACAGACGCCAGGACTCCGTGCGCCTGGGCCTGGCCGCGCTGCCCCGGGATTGCACCCGAGTGCTGGTGCACGACAGCGCGCGCCCCTTTTTCTCGCCCGCCCTGGTGCAGGCGCTCCTGGCCGGATTGACGGACGACGTCCACGGAGTCATCCCCGCCATCCCCGTCACGGACACGATCAAACAGGTCGAAGACGACCTTGTCCTGGCCACGCTCCCGCGCGAAACAATGCGCGCGGTCCAGACGCCGCAACTCTTCCCGGCCGACCTGCTGCGCCGGGTTCATGAACAGGCCCTGCGCGAAGACTGGACCGTCACGGACGACGCCAGCATGATCGAACGCGCGGGATATAGCGTCCGGATCGTGCCTGGCGAGTCCGCCAACCTGAAGATCACAACCCCGGAGGACCTGCGCGTGCTTGCCACTCCCGCTCCCCTGCCCGTGCCCTGCACCGGATTCGGCTACGACGTGCACGCCTATGGCGGCAACCGGCCCATGGTGCTGGGCGGCATGCCCATCGCAGGGGCCCCCTTCGTCAAGGCCCACTCCGATGGCGATGTGCTCCTGCACGCCCTCTGCGACGCCATCCTCGGCTGCCTCGGCCTTGGGGATATCGGCGAACATTTTCCGGACAGCGACGATCGCTTCGAGAACATCTCCTCCGGCATCCTGCTTTCGGAGGTCATGGACAAGGCTCGCGCCCTGGGGCTTTGCATCACCCATGTCGATCTGACCGTCATCGCCCAGGTCCCGCGTCTGGCTCCGCACAAGGAAGCCATCCGCGGCAACGTGGCGCGCCTGCTTGAGCTTTGCGACCAGCAGGTCAACGTCAAGGCGACCACGGAAGAGCACCTGGGTTTCACCGGCCGCAAGGAAGGGATCAAGGCCGTGGCCGTGGTCACCGCCACAAGGAAGCAGGCATGAGCAACTTCAAGACCGGCGGCCCCTTTGTCACCCGCTTCGCCCCCAGTCCCACGGGAGGGCTGCACCTTGGCAACGTGCGCACTGCCATCCTGAATCATCTTCTGGCCAGACAAAGCGGCGGCAAATTTCTGCTTCGACTTGAAGACACGGACCAGGAACGCTCCACCTTCGCCGCCGAAGCCGCCATCCTGTGGTCCATGTCCTGGCTTGGGCTTGTGCCCGACGAACCGGTGCGTCACCAGAGCCTGCGCCTTCATCTCTACCGCCGCGCCGTTGACGGTCTGGTGGCCGAAGACCGCGCCTACCCCTGCTTCTGCACCGATGCCGAACTGGAACAGGACCGCAAGGAAGCCGCGGCCAGAAATCTTCCTCCCCGCTACAGCGGCCGCTGCGCCCGCATGTCACGCGAGGAGCGCGCCGAGAGGCTGAACCGGGGCGACGCCCATGCCCTTCGTTTCCGTCTGCCCGAAAAACCGGAAGTCAGTTTCAAGGATCTCATCAAGGGACAGATCACCCTGCCGGCAGGCGCTTTCGGAGACTTCGTGCTGCTGCGCTCAAGCGGCTGGCCCAGCTACAATCTGGCCGTGGTCGTCGACGACGCGGACATGGGCGTCAATCTTGTGCTGCGCGGCGAAGACCACCTGACCAACACGGCCCGCCAAATCCTGCTTTACGACGCTCTCGGGCTCACGGCTCCGGCTTTCGCCCACCACGGCCTGCTCATGGACCCGGACGGCAAGAAACTCTCCAAACGCAGCGGCGCTCTGAGCATCCCCGAATGCATGGAAATGGGCCTTGAACCTCTGGCCGTGGTCCAGTATCTGGCTTCCCTGTCCGGCGCTTTGCCGACCAAGAATCTTTTCACGTCTCTTGACGAGATGGCCCGGGCCTTCAACCCCTTCGCGCTGGGCCGGGGCAACGCGGTCATGAGCCTTGATGAGCTGACGGCCCTGAGCGCGCGCGTTTTTCGGGCGGCGAATCCCGCAGATCAAATCCGGCAACTTGACGAAACCTTGCCTGCCGAGAGCGCCTGGCACGAATTCGATCCGCAAGTCCGCTTGCATCTGCTGACCAGCCTGCGCGAAAATGCGGCGAACCTGCATGAGCTGCGCGCCCTGCTGCCTCTCTTCACGGAAAAAGAGGCCCGCTTCACCTCGGGGGCGCTGACCGAACTGGCCGGGAGCCTGCCGGTACTTGCCGCCCTTGACCAGGGCATGTCCGCGCACAGTCCGAACTCTCGTCTTGAAAAGGATGCCGCTGGCGCCGTGTTGCGCGGAACGGGCGAAAAAGCCGGTGCCAAGGGCCGAAAGCTCTACCACCCCATACGGCTGGCCCTGACCGGCAGCGAAAACGGCCCGGAGCTTGCCACTCTGCTCACGCTTTTGCCGGCTGGCCTGATCAGGGAGCGTGTACAAACGGTGCTGAACATATTTTCCCATTGCAACCACAAGGAATGAGCATGCAGATCTACAATAGCCTTACCAGGAAAAAAGAGGAATTCGTCCCGCTCAAACCCGGTCATGTGTCCATGTACGTCTGCGGCATCACGGCCTACGACTACTGCCACATCGGACACGCACGCTCCGCCGTGGTCTTCGACGTCCTGGTCCGCTACCTGCGTTACATCGGCATGCAGGTCACCTTTGTGCGCAACTTCACCGATGTGGACGACAAGATCATCAATCGCGCCAACCGCGAGGGCACGGATTTCGAGACCATCGCCCGCACATACATCGACGCCTTCTACACCGACATGGACCGACTCGGCATCCTGCGGGCCGACATCGAACCCAAGGCCACCGAGCATATCAAGGAGATGATCGAACTCTGCGAAAATCTCATCGCCAAGGGCCATGCCTACTCGACGCCCAGCGGCGACGTGTATTTTCGGGTTCGTTCCTACGACGATTACGGCAAGCTTTCCGGCCGCAACGTCGAGGAGCTGATGTCCGGAGCGCGCATCGAGCCGGGCGAGAAAAAAGAGGACCCTCTCGATTTCGCCCTGTGGAAGGGCGCAAAGCCCGGCGAACCGTCCTGGCCCAGCCCCTGGGGACCGGGCCGTCCGGGCTGGCACATCGAGTGTTCAGCCATGAGCGAACGCTACCTGCCCCTGCCCTTCGACATCCACGGTGGCGGACAGGATCTGGCCTTCCCGCACCACGAAAACGAGCGCGCCCAGACCGAGGCCGCCACGGACAAGCAGTTCGTGCGCTACTGGGTGCACAACGGATTCGTGCAGATCAACTCCGAAAAGATGTCGAAATCACTCAATAATTTCGTGACCATCCGCGATATTCTGGCCAATTACCTGCCCGAGGTGCTACGCTTCTTCCTCATCACCAAACATTACCGCAGCCCCCTGGATTACACCGCCGACGCGCTGGAAGAATCGGAACGCGCCCTGAAGCGGATCTACCTGACCAAGGCCGCCGCCGAGACGCACGTGGCCGGAACCAAATGGACCGCCACTCCACTTCCGGCCGAAATCGTGGTCGAGGCCACCGCTCTGGAAGCCAAGTGGGACGAGTCCATGGCCGACGACATGAACACGGCAGCGGCCCTTGGCCACGTCTTCGTGCTGATGAAGATCGTCAACCGCATCCTGGAAGACAAGGCCCTCAAAAAGTCCGAAGAAGGCCGCGACATGATCCGCCATGCCCTCAAGCTGTTCGAACGCTGGGGCGAGGTGCTCGGCCTTTTCCTCATGCCCAGCAGTGATTTCTTGACCGAGCTCAAGCAAAGCCGGGTACTGCGCAGGAAAATCGACACGGAACTGGTGCAGGCCAAACTGCAGGAACGCATGGAAGCCCGTGCGGCCAAGGATTTTGCCCGCTCGGACGCCATCCGCGACGAGCTTCTCACGCTGGGAGTGACCATTCAGGACACGGCTCAGGGCGTTCAGTGGGACGTGGAATGCGCTGAGAAATAAAAGGACTCGCAACTGCGCTCCGGCAAGGGTGCGCTTTTGTTCCAAGGACGTAAACGACGAAAGGCCGCGCAATGCGGCCTTTCGATTTTTCTAGCCAAAGCACAAGGCTGTCATTTGAAGAGGTTCTTGAGGCCCTCCACTCCCTTGTTCAGACCCGACCCCACGCCTTTTATGACTTCCTGCACGGCCTGTCCGCCGCGCAAGCCCAAATCCCGCAGGACAGCTTCCATATCAGGACTGATGGTAGGCTGGCGCACTGGCCCGCTGATCCGCACCGGGACGCTGTTCAAACCCAACGAACCTTCATCGAATTCACCCTCGCTTCCTGCAAGCTCGATGAGCAGCCTGAAGTCAAGAACCTCGCGCACCAGATCCGTCTGCCCGTTGCCGGTGACGCGAAAACGTGGCGCAAGAAGCAAAAGATCGGGCGTTGTCTCCACCCCTCTGGTTATGGTCCCGCTGGCTGAAAGAACTGAAAAAACTGTGCGCGGAGGTTCCTGCGGCCCTGGAGAAAGGCCTTTGACCTTGCGGATTCCATCACGCAGCAACTGCGAGACGTTCACGTCACTTATGGCGCCGTCGGACACCTTGAAATCCACTTTACCTTTCAGATTGCGCCGCAGATCCATCGTGCTTCGTCCGGAAGTATCAAGGACGGCGCTGCTCTGCATGAGGCCCAAGAGACTCTCCCTGCCATGCAGATCGCGCAGCAATGACCCAATCTGCACGGAGCTTATGGAATGCGACCAGGAATACGCAGGCATCTCTCGGCGTACATCAAGGGAGGCCGAGCCCTTCAAACTTCCGCCATACAGGCTCGATTCGATCCGGGGCATATCAAGCAGCCCGTCCTTGGCCGTAAGATGGATGCGCGAATCGGAAACACGCAGATTGATTACGTTCAGGGTATCCACCACCAAAGTGGCATTCAGATTCAGCTTGCGCATCATCGAGACAGGAAGGTCGATACGCTCTTCAGAGGCCCCCGACGAAGTCTCCTTCGCGCCGTCATCGGACCTGATGCGGTAGCGGTCCAGGTTCAAGGTGTCGATATGCATATCCAGTTCGATTTTCGGATCTGTGCGACCTTGAACGGATACACGGCCGTTCAACGCCTGCCTGTCGAGCACAAGACGCAGGTCCGACGCCTCGAAACTGTCCCCTCCGGCAGACCACTTGCAGGAAAAAGCCGCCTCTTCCAAAGCGGCAGGGTCAGTGAAATTCGGCAAAGGAATAGCTAGCCGCGCAAAGGCTTCCTTCGGATTGAAACGTGCGACATCAAGAACGCCAGTGCTGCCGGCGTCGCCTGAAGGCTGGGCTGAAAAGGTGATATCAAGCCCCAACCCCTGCATACGTGCGTTGTCCATCCGGCCGTCCGTGGAAAAATAATCCGCCGAAAAAGATATTACTTCAGGACTGTTGGGCAGACTGTCGCCCGACAGAACGGCTTTGAGGACCAGATCCTCGACGTTGAGCCGGTCGAGATCCAGAGTCGCCTTGGCGGTAAAATCAAGCTCGCCGGTGATTTCGTTGCGCTTGGCCATTGCATGTGTGTCCACCACAAACGGTTCGCCAAAAGCAAAATCAGAAACGTCAAGACGAATTCCCCCGACCTCAAAACTTTCCCCGCCAAGCTTGTCATCCCAGACAACCCGGGCATCCGAGATTTGAAGACCGTCCACAATCAGGCCCGCCAAAAAAGGAACGCGCTTGTCCCGGGCCAAAACGGGAGCGTCCGGTGCACTGTCTTCAGCCGAATCGGGCGTGGCAAGATCCATCCAATTTCCGCGCCCATTCGCATCGCGGGACAGAAACAGGGAAAGTCCTTCGATATCGATTGCCACGACTTCAAGCCGTGACGATAGAAGAGGCAGAAGACGGGCCTTCAGATGCGCGCCGTTCAGAGTCATGAAGGGTCCGATGAAACCATCGCTGTTCCCAAGCTCAAGGTCACTGATGGAAACGGACAGATAGGGAAAGAATTCAAGCCCCAGATCCCCGGAAATGGTCAGCTCGCGACCGGTGTTGTCGCGCACGGCTTTTATGATTTGCGGCTTGAAATCATTGGGATCCACCGTCATGAGCAGCGCTCCGGCCAGAATGCCGCCGAGTAAAATCAGCCCCAAAAGACCGCGCACGATCCAAGTTCGTATATTCATCACATCTTCCCCTGGTAAAGTGTTAGAGCGAAAAGCAGTCATCGTCGCGGGTCATGATGAAAGCTGTTCGCACAAAAACACCATAAAGACAAAACACGTCGGGATAAAGAGAGGAAACCCGTAGAAACGCCGGACAGGATGGAATCGGGGCATCGATGTGTAAAAAAAAGCCGGCTTTCGCCGGCTTTTTTTAATCGATAAAATCAATAATCTCTGGCTGCTAACTCCACTCTGGAGAAGTAAGGCGTGCACCTGTGGAGGTCACCAGCAGACATGAATGACCAGGCAGGGAAGACGTCAGGCGCAAGGCTTCACGCGGAGACATGAGACTCAGCGTCGTGGCCAGGCCGTCTGCCTGCATCACCGTGGGCGCCTGAACACTGACGCTCTTGATGTACTGCGGGGAAGAGCCGTTCGACGGGTTGACCAGATGGTGCGATTTCTTCTTGGGGTCGAAAAAGACCTCATACCCGCCGGAAGTGGCCACAGCGCCAGAACGCATATTGATGATCGAGGGATAGTTGCCCCCTTTGTCCGGATCTTCAATAGCCACGCGCCATGGACGTTCAAGTCCTTCAGGAGAACCCTGGGCACGGATGTCGCCACCGGCGTCGATGAGAAAATTCTCGACGCCATGGCTCATGAGCACTTCGGCGGCCCTGTCAGCGATAAAGCCTTTTGCGACTCCATCGAGGGTCGCGGCCATGCCCGTTGACGTGAAGTGCAGATCATTCCCGCGCTGCCGCAATCCCGAGGCATTGACCAGATCCAGCACCTCGCGGAGTTCCTTTGAGTCTGGCTTGCCGTGTGTGCGCTCGAGTAGATTTACAACCGGTGCGATGGTGATGTCGAATCGTCCGCCGGAATGACGCGACAGTGTGGCGCTAAAATCAACGACATCGAGCAGTTCCTGGGGAGCGCCATTCAAGCGGCCGCTCTGGTTGAGGGTGGAGAGAGCCGTAACGGAATCGAAACGGTCAAATATCCCGATCTGCCGCCGGACTTCCTCGAAAGCTCTGCCAATGGCTTCTTGCCCGAGAGTTTGCGAAGGAGCCAGGACGGTCATGTTCACAAACGTTCCCATGAGTATCCGCTGCTCGGAAGTCTGAATCAGGCTGGAAGAGGCCATGGCCGGAAGCACCCGGATGAAAGGAGCCAGGGTCGCACTTCCTGCGAGAATGGCCAGTGATTTCAGAAAAACCCGGCGGTCCTGAGTATGGGTCCCATGCTTCATATCTATGCTCCGCTCTTTTGACTTGGTTTAGGCGTTCAGATCCGGGACATGCGAGTCTTCAGGATAGCGGGCCGGATCCGTCTCAGGCGCGCCGGCAATCATATCGGGATTGAGACAGCGCAGAATATTTCTGGGACATTTCTCAACACACACTTCCTCGCAGGAAGGCCCGTAAGCCAAACATGCCTTGTGGTCGATGACTATGACGTCATTTTCCTGCGTGATGCATTTGGCCGGACACTTCTTGATGCAGGCACCGCAACTGATGCAGCCGACGTCGCAGACATCCTTGACGGCCTTACCCTTGTCCTTGGAGGAACAGAAGACCA
Source organism: Desulfomicrobium apsheronum (assembly GCF_900114115.1). Lineage (NCBI taxonomy): Bacteria > Pseudomonadati > Thermodesulfobacteriota > Desulfovibrionia > Desulfovibrionales > Desulfomicrobiaceae > Desulfomicrobium > Desulfomicrobium apsheronum. The sequence continues at coordinate 125,617 of NZ_FORX01000005.1, forward strand.
TGACGCGGGCGCGCCGGGGGATGAGTTCGAGTATCGAATTGGGACATGTGCGCACACACGTTCCACAACTGGTGCATTTTTCCGGAGCGATGTGGACGATGTCGTCTTCGATCCACATGGCATCGAATGGACATGCCCGCACGCAATCTCCGAATCCGAGACAGGAATAGGCGCAGGCGTCAGGTCCGTCGTAGACCATCTTGGCGGCGGCGCAGGTCATGATTCCGAAATAGTCAAAATTCTTGGCAACATTGCCTTCAGTCTTCAGACAGCGCCGGAATGCGACTTCTGGGTCCGCATCTCCGGCGGCCTTGCCGGTGAGCTCAGCCACACGTGCGGACACATCGGGCCCGCCGGCGCAGCATTTGTTGGGTGGCATGTCGGGGTCATTGATGACGGCAATGGCATAGGCTTCACAACCTGCAAAGCCGCAACCGCCGCAATTGGCTCCGGGTAACGCATCGGTTACGACCTCGATGCGCGGATCTTCTTCCACGTACAAAACCTTGGAGGCGACTGCCAGGATTCCTGCAGAAACGAAACCCAGGCTAAACAATGTCAGAACGGATACTGTAATCATAAGGAAATCTCCACAACCTTAGGCTATATCATCCCCTTGAACGCCATAAACGCCAGCGACATGATTCCAGCCATAACCAGGCCAATGGGAACACCCTTCATGGCCCGAGGAATCCTGGAAATTTCGAAACGTTCGCGTATGGACGCCATCACAACAATGGCCAAAATGAAACCCAATCCGGAAGCCACGGAAAACAGCAACGAGGTCAGAATATCGAATTCCTTTCGGTGCACCATGATGGCCACGCCGAGAACCGCGCAGTTGGTGGTTATGAGCGGAAGAAAGATGCCCAGCGATTTATACAGAGGCGGAACCATCTTCTTTAAAAACATCTCCACGAACTGAACCAGCGATGCAATAACCAAAATGAATGCGATAGTCTGCAGATAGCCGAGGTTGAACGGAATAAGCACGCTCTTCTGCATGAGGTAGGTCAACAAAGTCGCCATGAACATGACGAATGTGACGGCGCACCCCATACCGATGGAAACGCCTTTTTCCTTGGAACAGCCGAGATACGGGCACAGCCCCAAATATTGGGCCAAAATTATGTTGTTAACAAAAATGGCCGAGATGAAGAGAAGGAAAATATCCATGTTACGTCGCTCCCGGGTTTAGCTTTTGGCCGATTCCAGCCGATCCAGCTTCTTTTGGTTGACGATCTTTTCCAGGCCCTTGCATGCCCCACAGCCTCTACAACCGGCATCGAAGTTGGGATCCAGCTCAACGCCGCTGCGCTTGGCCTGCCAAGCGGTGAAAAAGTTCATGCCAGCAAGAATGAGCCCGAGACTTATGAATGCTCCGGGAGCCTGAACCATGAAGGTAAAAGGTTCAAAGGAAGGACCGAAAAGATCGACGCCAAATAACGTCCCGGCACCGAGCGACTCGCGGAGGCTTCCGATGAAAGTCAGCGAAAGGGTGAAACCTATGCCCATGCCCAAGCCGTCAGCCAAGGCCATATGCGGAGGATTCTTGGAGGCAAAACCCTCGGCGCGGCCAAGGATGATGCAGTTCACGACAATGAGCGGAACGAAAATGCCAAGCTGCTGATAGAGAGGATACGCGTAAGCCTGCATGAGCATCTCGACCGTGACCACCAGCGAGGCCGCGATGGCGATGAAGCACACGATGCGGACCTTTTTGGGGATGATCTTGCGCACCAGGGAAATAATGACGTTGGACAGACTGAGAACGAAGATGACTGCGGCACCCATGCCGAGGCCATTTTCCGCCGAGTTGGTGACAGCCAGGGTTGGACAGAGACCCAGGACCAAGCGAAAGGGGGGAATTTCCTTCCATAGTCCCTTTGTGAATTCTTGCATCATTGTGGCCATGTAAATTCTCCTTGAGATGATCGCGAACTGACTACCACGTGGTTTTGATCGTATCCTTGAGTGCCGCATACCATCCAGACGCCTGCTTCACCGCGTCGGTGACGGCACCACTGGACACAGTCACTCCGGAAATGGCGTCTATGTCGCCGCCATCCTTCTTCAAAGTGGCCTTGGCAGGATCCTTTGACTTGAATTGCTTCGTGAACGCATTCTCCTGGACACGCGATCCAAGACCCGGGGTCTCCTTGTGGGTGGTAACGCTGATGCCGAGTACCTTGTCCGCATTGATGTCAAACCCCACAATGACATTGACATCGCCGCCATAACCCGAACCGGCGCCCTCAATGGCCACGGCCTGGAGTTTTCCATCCTTTAGGGCGGGGAAAACCAGTACTGTCTGCTCGGTTCCCGGCAGAACCAAGGGCTTGCGGTCGGCGATGGGATCGTTGGAAGCCTGCAGAAGCACCTGCTTCAAGGCCGGGCCCTGAACATTGGCAAGCACTTGCTCCTCAATGATGGGTTCGGTGGCGACCTTGATCGTGGACAAAATGAAGCCCGAGAGACCGGTGATCACGGACAACACAACCACCATGCGTAATATTTCCATCATGGCTTCTTACCTCCCGCCAAAGGGCTTGGGTGCAATCATGTCGAAGAGCGGAGTGCACAGGTTTATCAGCAGAATCGCAAACGGCACTCCATCGGGATAGATGCCGTAGGAGCGCACGATGATGACCAGCACCCCACCGAAAAATCCGAAAATCAACATCGGAATCTGGCGTGAAGGCGAAGCCGACGGATACGGCATGAGGAAGAAGGCCGCCAGCATGGTGCTGCCGGTCAGGAGATGAAAAAACGGAGAAGCGTAGACATTTGGATCGAGAATGTTGAAGACCAATCCCGTGACGAAGACACCCAGCAGAAACGAAACCGGGATGAGCCAACGTACCTGGCGAATGCCAAGCAGGAAAACCCCACCCAGAATTACAGCCGCAACCTGAGACGCGCCCAAGGCGCCGAGGTTGTCGCCGAGCAGAAGGCTCACGGGCGAAATGGCGGCGACTGTATCCAGACCGAAGTACTTCAACTCGCTCAGCGGCTCGACAAGATCCCAACTGAGCAGCATGGCGTTGAGGTCCATGAAATCAGGCCACGAGATGGTCAGGATGCACCATCCCAGTGCAGGTGCGCAGACCGGGCTTCCGCCGTAGCCGCCAAAAACCATGCGGCCGAGGATGACGGTCAGGGCACTGCCGATGACAACAAGCCATACAGGTGCCGTTGAAGGCAGCAGAAACGCAAACAGGACGCCGTCAACCAAGGCGCTGAAGTCGTCTCCTGTCGGTTTCTGTTTCATCAGTTGTTGGACGGCGAATTCCGTGACAACAGCAGTCAGTCCTGCCCAGGCGATTACTTCGACTGCATCGTACCCGTATTTGAAGACCGCCATCAACGCTGCAGGCAGCAGCGCCAGCAGCGTCATGATCATGGTTAATCTTACAGTACGACCGCTGTGCCAAAGCGGCGCTGAGGACACGGTGAATAATTTTTGAGACATTTCCTGGCTAGCCATGTGCTCTTACCCTTGTTGGTTCAAGTCTGTTATGATGAAGATATCAACCGCTTCGCCGCGTCAGTCTTGCAGCCTGCACGTGCTCACGAGTTCGTCCTTTCCTGCCAGGCTGTGCTTGGCAAGCAGGATGTATTGCATAACGGGACGCGTGGCGGGGCAGACAAAGGTACACATTCCGCATTCCAGACAGGCCTCGACATTCTTGTAGCGGGCCTCATCGTAGAATCCGAATTCAGCATTACAGGAGAGCATACCCGGATGGATGCGGGCGGGACAGACAAAAACGCACTCTCCGCAATTGATACATGGATTGGGTTGAACCTGAGGACAGGCGTCTTCCCGAATCAGACTGATTGCGGTACACTTCTCCGGAATCCCCATAGCGAGATTGAAGATGGGAGTGCCGCGCATGGGGCCGTTCAGGGCGATTTTCCACTCCGATCCATACTGTACGCCAGCATGATCCAGCAGATTCTGAACAGGCATGCCAATTGGAACAAGATAGACGTTGTCACCCACGCTGACCACGGCTTCCATGAGGGGAAGCTTGGTCTGGGCAACCCTGCCAACCTGAAAAAGATCGGAAATGGAGATTACATCAACATTGTCGGGTCTTTCGGAGCCCGTGGCGGCATAGACTACCAAGGGATCGATGGTTGCTGGATAAACGTCACTGGCGTGAACAGTGGTACAGCCATGCAGGGAAATTTGCTTACCCTTGGCAACAACCAGCTTCACGGTTCCGGGCTTTATGGCCCGTTCCAAGGTCTGGAGACCGATCTTCAAAGTTTCCTGGGCATCCTTTACGAGCTGTTCACTGACCAGCACGCCGGGCTCGGGATTCAAGCCATTGATGATCAGTGCCCGGGAGGCATGAAAACGGCTCGTGTCCACACCCAGCTCCAGAAGCTTGCGAGACAGCTCCTCATTCTCCAAGGTGTCGAGTTCCGCGCAAAGCTCCGTAACCGGCGGAGCGACGGCTTCCTCGCCCTCCTTGGGAGCGGGAATGGGTCCGATGACAATGGCATCGGCCAGAACTTCCTCCACGATCCCGTCAATGCTCGAATGGACAAAACCAAGGCTGTAAGCGCTCTTTGTCGGATTCTCCGCGATGACCTGACCGCGCCCCACGATCTGCTTCTTCTTGACCACGGGCTTATGTTTTTTTTGAATCGGGATTCTCACCACAGAGGAAACCGGGGCGTCCTGGAGACTGCCCGTGACTTCAACCGATGTATTCAGGCGTAATTTCATCATGGTAATCTTACCTGGTGTGACAGCGGGTACACGATTTTTCGCCATAAGGCCCAGCCCCAACCTCTTCGTGACACTTCATGCACTGATCGTGGAATGAATCCATGCGATGTGGCAAAGGCGTGGCGTCCGTATCATAGTGACAGGAATTGCATGTGGGCTGAGGACCGTCGGCCTTGCCCGGGAGCAACTCGTGACACTCGTTGCAGCCATCCAACTTCTTTTCGTACATGTCGGTGTGACAGCTTTCGCACTTGGCGTGGACCGCGTCACGTAGCGACGGCGTGTCCCCATCGGCCGTTTCACCATGACACTGGTTGCACGCGCCCGGCTCGGGCTCGATATCCTCACCGTGGTGACAATCGGTGCAGCTCGAAGCGTACATCTCCGCATGGTCGTCATGACTGTAGACGAGTTTGCCCAGTTCGGCATGGTGACATTGCGTGCACGTTTCAGCCGGCAGATCTGTTTGGTGATCAGCGGTGAACTTGGCATCGAACTCAGTGGCGTGACATGAACCGCATGGCAGAGGAGACAATGTCGGGCGATCACTCTCGTGGTGACATCTGACGCAATCTCCACCCATTTTATCAACGTAATCTACGTGGCGTGAATGGGCAAAAACTACATCGCCGCCCTTATTGTCCATCCGGAGACGAACAGGCAGTTCTTCCGAAGGGGCTGGCGCGAATTGGCCTCCGAGGGCCAGGAGCGCCAACAGACCGCAGGCAATGGTGATGGGTACATAACGTTTTTTCAAGACAGTGTCCTTGTGCTCCGGTTTGACGCAACTAAAGACAGGATGCTTCACTTGAACATCCATCCCCGACAAAACAACAACGCATGCCAACTTACTCTGATCAAAAAATTCGCTTTCTCGGAACGCCTATTCAATTATCGATTTTTTGTAAACAGAAATCTGAAATGGGTTTTAAACTCAACTGTTTTGCTCAGAATACTCCCGCAAAACCCCCGGTCTTCGGAAAGCCGTGAGCCCCGTCGAAAATCACGTCTGGACCTCGCCTTTTTTTCGCGACATGATAAAAGGCTCATGCTTCAGGGCGACGTGTTCTGTTGTCCTGCCATAATCCGGGATCCAAGGCGCCCGGATCAATTTTTAGCGAATACGGTGTCACATGTTTATCGCTTTTCTCGCCCTTTGTATCGGACTTGCCGTGCTTGTCTGGAGCGCGGACCATTTCATCGACGGCGCGGCCAGCGTCGCGCGTCACTTCTCCATGCCACCACTGCTCATCGGCATGATCATCGTCGGATTCGGCACGTCCGCCCCGGAGATGGTCGTCTCCGCTCTGGCCGCCGTGAACGGAACCCCCGGCATAGCCCTTGGCAACGCCTTTGGTTCAAACATAACAAATATCGCGCTCATCCTCGGTTTCACGGCACTGCTCAAACCCATCGAGATCCACTCCCAGGTGCTGCGCAAGGAATTGCCTCTGCTCACGGCGATGACCGCCGTGACGGCATACCTCATTCACGAAGGCACCCTCTCCCGCTCCGACGCCGTGATCATGCTGGCTTTTTTTGCCGGAGTCATGTTCTGGACCTTGCGCCAGGGCATGCAAACCCAGCCCGATGCCTTCGGAGACGAGATGGGAGAGGAATTGTGCACGAAGTGCATGCCCCTGGGCCGCGCCTACTTCTGGCTGGCCACGGGCCTTGTGCTGCTCATCGCCAGCTCTCGTCTTCTGGTCTGGGGCGCGGTGGAAATCGCCCACGCCCTCGGCGTGAGCGATCTTGTCATAGGCCTGACCGTCGTGGCGCTGGGCACCTCGCTTCCGGAACTGGCGTCCTCGATAATCGCAAGCCGCAAGGGCGAACACGACATTGCCCTCGGTAATGTGCTTGGCTCCAACCTTTTCAACACCCTGGCCGTAGTGGGCATTGCCGGGGCCATCCACCCCATGGATGTCGAACCGGAAGTCATCACGCGCGATTTGCCGGTCATGACCGCCCTGACCCTGTCCCTTTTCGTCATCGGTTTCAGGTTCAAACGCCCCGGACGTATCAACCGCTATGCGGGCATGGCTCTGCTGGCCTGCTATGTCGGCTACACCGCCTTTCTGGTCAAAACGACCATGTTCCCTTGAAAATGAACGCAAAGAGGCCCGCAAACTTTCGATTGCGGGCCTCTTTGTCGACTTCATTTCAATGTTCACTTGGCGGAGTGAAGATCCTCGCCTATCTCCTGCAACATCACGCGGATGGCCGCGAGCTTGTCGCGATGTTTTCCATCCAGACGCTGGTCCAGGTCCTCGGCGGCATACGCCATGGCCTTGACCTGATTCTCCATGGTCATGAGCGATGTCCGCCTCGGGAGCGATCCGAGTTCAGTCACCTTGCCGTCCAGCGTGGCATGCCGGGCATCGAGATCCAGCACGGCGCTGTTGAGCGACTTGAGTTCGTCGATTTCCCTGCCAAGCCCGGCCACATTCTGGTGCAGAGCGTAAAAAAAGACGAAAAGAAGCAGGATGGTGCAGGCGGCAAGCCCCGCAGCCAAGCGGTCCTTTCCGAATACGTCTTTTGATTCCATTGATGCCTCCCAAGCGGCAATCGCCGCAAAATGCCTTTTTCAAGCCACAAATCATAGCCGGATAAGGCGTCAGACTCAACCTCAGTTGATAAGAGCCTGCAAGGGTGCCGGGATGCCTCCACCCCGATTGATGAATCCCGCCGAAACGCCGTTGCTGCGCACGGGCATGATTTCCGCCTCGCCCAGCAAGCCGCCGAAGTGGACCCGGTCGCCGGCCTTCTTGCCGGGAACGGGAATGAGGCGACACGCCGTGGTCTTCTTGTTGATCATGCCGATGGCCATTTCGTCGGCGATGATCGCGGACAGGGTCTCGGCCGTGGTGTCGCCCGGCAAGGCCACCATGTCGAGGCCCACGGAACACACCGCGGTCATGGCTTCGAGCTTTTCAAGACAAAGATGTCCGGCCGAGGCTGCGGCCGCGATGTTCAGATCCTCGCTGACCGGGATGAAAGCGCCGCTCAGCCCGCCCACGCGGGAACTGGCGAAGGCACCGCCCTTCTTGACCGCGTCGTTGAGCATGGCCAGCGCTGCCGTGGAACCGGGCACGCCGATGGCGCCCAGCCCCAGGGACTGGAAGATCTCGCCCACGCTGTCGCCGACATTGGGCGTCGGAGCCAAGGACAGGTCCACGATGCCGAACTCAACGGCCAGAATGCGGGCCACTTCGCGGCCGATGATCTCGCCCACGCGGGTGACCTTGTAGGCGGTGCGCTTGATCACGTCCGCCAGCTCGCCCAGATGCGCCCCTGGATTGTCCTGCAAGGCGCGATCGATGGCTTTCTTGACCACGCCCGGTCCGCTGACGCCGACGTTGATGACGGAACTGGCCTCGCCAATGCCCAGATAGGCCCCGGCCATGAACGGCACGTCCTCGGGGATGTTGGCGAAGACGACGAGCTTGGCGCAGCCCAGGCCATCGCGGTCGGCCGTGCGGGCGGCGGCGGCCTTGATGGTCCGTCCCATGAGCGCCACGGCGTCCATGTTGATGCCGGCCCGGGTGGTGGCCACGTTGATGGATGAACACATGCGATGAGTGACGTCCAGGGCTTCGGGAATGGCGTCTATGAGCGCCAGGTCGCCCTTGGCCATCCCCTTTTCGACCAATGCGCCGAATCCGCCGATGAAATCGACATTCACGTCCTTGGCGGCCTGGTCCAGGGTCTTGGCCACCTCGACCATGCCCCGGCTATCGAATGGAGCGGCGGCCACGGCGATGGGGCTGACCGAAATGCGCTTGTTGACCACGGGAATGCCGTAGCGGTCGCCAACTTCGTCGCACACCGTGACCAGATCCCTGGCCAGGGTGGTTATCCTTTTATATATGGTATCGGTGAATCTGGGCAGGTCGTGGGAAGCGCAGTCGAGCAGGCTGATGCCAAGGGTCACTGTGCGTACGTCCAGATTCTCGTTCTTGATCATGGACAGGGTGGAAAGAACCTCGCGGTCGTTGAGCATGCCTGGTCTCCTAAACTCTATGAATCGTTTCAAAAATGTCGCGGTGCTGGACCGAGACGTTAAGGCCGAATTTGGAACAGGTCTCCTGCATGACCCGCCGCAGATGGCGATGCTCCACACCCGAGGGAACATCGACCTCGAAGATCATGATCATCTCGTCCACGCCGTCATCCTGGGTGATGATGGCCCGGAAGTGAACCACGTTGCAGGCGAGCGAGGCGATGGCCTCGGTCACGGCGGCGATGGTGCCGGGCTTGTCCACGCCCTTGGTGGTTATGACGAAGGGCTGCGTGGCGGAAGCCGCCACCGGTGCCGAAGCCGCCATGGGGCGCAGGTGGGCGCTGAGCTCCATGTCCTCCAGGGCGGCGTTCAGGCTGCTCCCGATTTCATCCAGCGGATGGTCGTCCGGATTGAGAACGATGAAGATGGAAGCAAACTCGGTTTGCAGGATGGTCTGGCTGACATCTTCGATGTTGCAGCCATGGGTGAACAGGATGGTCGATATTTTTGCCAGGATGCCCGGCTTGTCTTTGCCGATGACCGACAGCACGAATTTATTCATTGATCCTCCAAATCGTGGGAAAGTTCTGGTCTATTGCTTGGGGCGCGGGCATGCGTCAAGCCTTATCCCCACCCGGCTCTGGTCAAACAAAACGAGATAGGCTACGTGGCGGGCACCCTGATACATCAACCCCACCGAGGAAAAAATGGCACAAATAGGCACCCCCCTCTCACCATCATCCACCAAAGTTCTTCTGCTCGGTTCCGGCGAGTTGGGCAAGGAAGTCGTCATAGAACTGCAGCGGCTTGGCGTAGAAGTCATCGCCGTGGATCGCTACGAGAACGCCCCGGCCATGCAGGTCGCGCATCGCAGCCATACCGTCTCGATGCTGGATGGCCCGGCTCTGCGCAGGATCATCGAGGATGAAAAACCGGACTACATCGTCCCTGAAATCGAAGCCATCGCCACCGACACCCTGGTGGAACTGGAAGCCGAAGGCCACACCGTCATCCCCACGGCCCGCGCGGCGAAACTGACCATGAACCGTGAAGGCATCCGCCGTCTGGCCGCCGAGGAATTGGGGCTTGCCACGTCGCTCTACCGCTTTGCCGAGACCTACGAAGAATACCTGGCTGCGGTGGAAGCAGTGGGCACCCCGTGCGTGGTCAAGCCCATCATGAGCTCCTCGGGCAAGGGCCAATCCGTGGTCAAGACCCCGGCCGACGCCGAAAAATCCTGGAAATACGCCCAGGAAGGCGGACGCACGGGCAAAGGCAAGGTCATCGTCGAAGGATTCGTCGATTTCGACTACGAGATCACGCTGCTCACCGTGCGCCACGCCGCAGGCACATCTTTTTGCGCCCCTATCGGCCACTTCCAGAAAGATGGAGACTACCAGCAATCCTGGCAGCCACAGCCCATGAGCGAGACGGCCCTGACCGAGGCCAGGCGAATGGCCCAGGCCGTGACTGAAGCTCTGGGCGGACGGGGAATCTTTGGCGTGGAACTCTTCATCAAGGGCGACACCGTCTATTTCAGCGAGGTATCCCCCCGCCCGCACGATACGGGGCTGGTCACGCTCATCTCCCAGGACCTCTCTGAGTTCGCGCTGCACGCCCGCGCCATCCTCGGCCTGCCTGTGCCCAGCATCCGCCAGCATGGCCCCGCCGCCTCCAGCGTCATTCTGGTCGAAGGCGAATCTCGGCAGGTGCTGTTTGGAAACCTTGAAGCGGCCTTGAGCGAAGCGGATACGGATTTGCGCCTTTTCGGCAAACCCGAAGTCAGCGGCAAGCGGCGCATGGGCGTGGCTCTTGCCCGAGACGAAAGCCTGGAAAAGGCGCTGGAGAAGGCCAAGAAAGCCGCGTCGGCGGTCACGATCCAGCTTTAGAAAACAGCCCGGCATCAGAGCGGCGGATTTGAGCTTCAACAGCCCTGATCATGACTCTTCGATGACGAGGGCCTCAGGCTTGTTATGAGCCCTGGGCCCTTGTAATCCGAGATGGCTTGCACTAGGAATTCACGGTCCTGGCGATGTCCGCCATAACATTCTTACGGCAAGATCCCGCCATGCTTCGGTTCATCCCGCGCAAACGGATCGCCCCTTTGTCCGCCAAGGAGACAACATGTTGAAAAAAATGATTTTTATTGTTTGCTTCGTACTTGCTTGCAGCACCGCCTACAGCGGAGAAAAAGAACATCGGGCCCTGGCCGAAGAGCTGATCAAGATCACCGACGGCGACACGGTCATGGAAAAGATGAAAGCCCAGGTGGCCATGATCTTCCAGCAGATCGCCTCCCAGATGAACATTCAGGAAGCCGACAAGCCCAAGCTGGAAAAATACTCAGCCCGCTTCGACGCCATCCTGAAAGAAGACATGTCCTGGGAAAAGGTCAAGACCCAGTATCTGGATCTCTACACCTCCGTTTTCACCGAGGAAGAAACCAAGGGTCTGGTCGACTTCTACAAATCCGATCTGGGCAAGAAGGTTACCGCCAAGATGCCCGAACTCATGCAGCAGAGCATGACCGTGGCCCGCACCTACATGCAGGGTGTCGTGCCCAAACTCGAAGCATTGACCGAGGAAATGCGTGTTGATTTCGAAGGCGCTGCCCCCGAGGCTCCTGCCCAGACGGCTCCGGCTCCGAAGCAGTAGCCCCTTCCGTCCGACCAAGAAAAGGAAGGCTCCCCGCATGCCGGTGGAGCCTTTTTTCATGCCCTCAGGACAGCAGAGTGCGGATCTCTCGCCGCGCGGCTTCCAGAAACCGTGGATACCTCTCCTTGACCGGATCGGATAGTTCCATGGACCATTCGCTGATGGTCAGCGGTTCAATGCCGATAACCATCAGTTCCGGCTTGTTGCCAAGCAATTCGGCCATTTTCAGGGAATCGAGAAGATCGATGTCGTGAAGAGACAGGCGCTGCTGATAATTGTCCCGCAAATTGTCTTCCGTGAAACGATAGACCGTCCCCGGTTCCCGCCCGCCCTTGACGGTATCAAGGACAAGCACCCGCTCATATTCCTGGAAAATGTAAAAAATATCCTGCGTGAAGGTGGCCCCATCCAGAAAATCGACCTTTTCCTGATCCCATTCCTCCTCCAGGGCAAGATCCTTGACCGCGTGCACACCAGCGCCGTCGTCAGTCAGAAGCAGATTGCCCACTCCAAGAACCAAAAGTCGTTTCATGCCGTATTCTCCAGATCCAACGTTCTCCCGGTGACAGTCACATTCGCGACCCTCCTGCCGGGCGCACTAAAAAAAAGGGCCGGTTTCCCGGCCCTTCATGGTTCAGTCAATCCGCGTTAGTCAATGTTGACAACGTGTTCTTCACCGGTCTCAGCGTGCAGCACGTGCACGGCACAGCCCAGTCACGGGTCGTAGGAGCGAACTAGGCGCCCCACATTGACGGGATTCTTGATGTCGGGAACCGGCACGCCGATGAGGGCTTCCTCGATCGGGCCGCGCTGTCCCATGTCATCCCTGGGGTTAGCGTTCCAGAGAGTCGCGGACACGATCTGATAGTTCTCGATCTTCTTGTCCTTGATCTTCAGGAAGTGCAGCAGGGAGCCGCGAGGAGCTTCCGTGAATCCGGTGCCTTCGGCGGCGTCCGGAATCTCGGACTTGACGTAGGTTTCGGCGCCGGGCTGAACCTGCTTGAGCCATTTTTCAACGGCCACTGCGGTAAGCCAGGTTTCTTCAGCACGAGCCACGTGGCGGCCCATGATGGAGAAAGCCTTGTCGCCCAGATCGCGGAAGTTCTTGGCTTCGATGCCGTAAAGTTCCTTGAGCAGTTTCTGGCCAACGGGGCTGAGCTCGGGGTTCTGGACCCACATGCGGGCCAGCGGACCGACTTCGCAGGGCTTGTCCTTGTAACGGGGAGCCTTGACGAAGCTGTATGCACCGGGTTTGTCCGGGTTGGGATTCGTTTCACCGACGCTGTAGTGCAGGCCGCCGGGAGCGGAATGATCAAAGAAGGAATGTCCGACATATTCCTTGACCAGCTTGGAATCGAATTCCTCGTCCTTGCCGTCGATATATACACCGGGCTTGAGCAGGAAGGTCTTGTAATCATCGTCTTCGGGGAAAACGCCGAAGGCGATGACGTTCTTCCAGCCGATGCCGGTTTCGAACAGATCCGTGTAAACGGAACCCAGGGTGTAGATCAGAGGCAGGTATTCCTCGATCACGAACTTCTGGACTTCCTTGAAGCGGGCCGCGTATTCCGCGACTTTGTCCGCCGTGGGAATCTCGGTTGCACCGCCCACGACCATGCCCTGAACATGAGGCATGCGACCGCCGAACATGGCGACCATCTCATGACAGATGCGGCGGATTTCAAGCGCCTTCAGGTACTGGTTCAAGCCGTAGGTGTTGGTTGCATCGGCCTTGGCTCCGTCCTTGATGCGATCCGTCAAAAGATCCGCATTGGCGTAACGGGGAACAAAGGGAGAGACATCCGGACCCTTGACGTAATCCAGGGCGGCCAAATGATAAAAATGCAGAATATGAGACTGCAGATAGTTGGCGCCAAAGATCAGGTTACGGGTAATGCGGCCGTTGGTGGTTACTTTGACGCCAAAGGCGTCGTCCTGGGCCATGACGGAAGCCGTACAGTGCGCCGTGGGGCACACGCCGCAGATACGCTGTACGATCTGGGAAGAATCCCTGGGATCGCGGCCGCGCAGAATCTGCTCGAACCCGCGGAACATTCCGCCGGAACACTTGGCATCGACGACCTTGCCGTCCTTGACTTCAACCTCAATCTTGAGATGACCTTCAACCCGGGTCAACGGATCGATGGAAATCTTGACTTTCCCGTCAGCTGCGGGAGTAGCTGCTTGTGACACGTGCGTCCTCCTTGATTATTCCGCTACATAGAAAGGAGACTTTCCGTCCGGAAAGTCCGGTTCCACACAGCCGATACACACGGCGTTCTCGACACACCAGTTGATGCCGTTGTTCCAGCGACGCTTGGCGCAATCGGCATAGGTGGACGGACCCTTACAGCCAAGTTCGGCCTTGCAACCGGGCTTGGTGAAGGTTTCCGCGAATTCGGAGTTGTCGTATTTATCAAGATACGGACAGGTCTCGTGGATGTTGTCGCCAAAGAAGAGCAGCGGGCGTCCATCGTCATCCAGTTCGGGCAGGGGATGCTCGGTAGGATTCAGGACGTGGCTCCAGGCGGCAACCAGCGTGCCGACCATCCAGTCCGGATGGGGCGGGCATCCGGGCACGTTGACCAGCAGTTTCTCGATCTTTTCATCGGCAAAGAAATCACGCACGCTCTTGGAGCCGGTGACGTTGCCTTCGGCGGCAGGAATGCCTCCGTAAGCGGAACAAGTACCTACAGCCACGGTGGCCAGAGACTTGGGTGCCAGATCCCGGATCAGTTCCATCATGGTGACTTCATGATGATGCCCCTTGGCATCCAGAGTTTCACCGACAATGCAGTAGCGACCTTCCTTGGCGGTAGGGATGGCACCTTCCACCAGCAAGAAAAAGTTGCCGTTAAACTTTTCAGCAATTTCGTACATGTGCGCCAATGCCATCTCACCTTCACTTGCCATGACGGTGGGATGGAACTCAAGGCTGATCACATCCAGCAGAATCTCCTTGATTCTGGGATGGACTGCATTGAGAAGAGAAACGGAGCAACCTGTACAACCCTGTCCCTGTACCCAGATGACCGGAGCTTTTTTAGCCCCTTCGGTCATGGCGTGCACGATGCCCGGATGATAAATCTGGGAAATTCCCAATCCGGCGACACCTGCGGAGCACAGTTTTACGAACTCACGTCTGCTAAGACTCATACCCTCCTCCTTCAAAAAGGTAATAGCGTGCAGAGACTTCGGCCTTTTTTTCACGAGCGATCAGATATCCTTAAATTTCTTGATATGTCAACGGACTTTGGATCGAAAATCATAATCACGAGAATCTGTTCGCCGCAGCATGGATAAAGCGCGATTCGTTCTTTTTTTCACATGGGTTATACATAAAAAATATTACATATATGAAAATCGTAACACTAAAGCGTATTCACTCCAGAAGATTCCGCGCACGACGCTTCACTCGGAAGCGCAAGCCTACGGAAAGAGAGACGTAAATTAATTTTCTGCTCAGGTGACGTATTCAGACATGCAAACCGGAAGCAATGGTCTCAGTCACGACGTGGAAAATAGGCGTGTGTCGAGTTGTGCTGCCATAAAAACTGGTGGATGTGATAGCCGTCGGAAAAGAAGGTCACCGACCCTAGAATGGGTTCGGGAGAATCAGGCTTTTCGCCGTAAACATAGATAAAGCGGTTGAACCGAAAAAGCGGACGTCTAAGTCCCATGGACTCGGCATGCAGGATAAGATGTCCGCTTCCCCCACGATCATCCTCGATCCAAACCTTCCCGGCCTTGCCCAGGGAATATTCGCCGATGTAATTCTCCTCCACGAATTCCTCCGTGGCCACGCCATGCATGAAGCGGGCTTCGGCGCCATGTTTGAGGGCGTCTTGCCCCGACTCGTTGGCCAGTACGGTCACTCCCTCCCGCGGAACGATTTGTCCGATCGGCACAGCACTCTTGACGTCCGTCTGCGACACCGAAGCCGTCTTATGCACATCTTCCGGCGCAGACACGTTCTGGACGCGAGATTCCGGCTTTACGCGGGGCACGATTTTTTCCGGCATGGTTTTCTCCGAGACAGCAGTATGAACCGGGCCGTCGAGGGTGTCAGGCGCGGACATTTTTACATCCGGTGACGGAACTGGAACCGTCCGTTCCGTCTCGGTCAAAGGAACCTTGACAGGAGCAGGCGCGACTAGCGGCTCGGCAGGAGGGGTTGGGGCGGGTGTGACAATGTCCAAAAGAATGAGCCGGTCCTGAATCAGTTCCTGCACGGGCCGAAAATCAGCAAGCCAGCCACCAAGCACATGCAAAATCAGCGACAAGAGGACACAGCCAGCTAATTCAACTTTTGTGATGCCGAAAATATGACCACCCTGGGCAGGTCTATGCGATTTGTTTTCCGAAACATCCTGCTCGGAACCAAAAAAAGCCTGAAAACTCGTCACGGAAGGAATCATGTTGTTCTTTCCTCCGACCCGTGATATTTTTAAAAGAATATCAAAGCGTTCCACGGGAGGCGGATATGCTGAAGCTGGTCTTTACAATGCTCATCATGTGCATGGCAATATCCAATGCTGCCGCAACTGTTACTATAAGCATCGTTCACAGCTATCACAAGGAGTACGCTTGGGAGCAAAGTTTGACCAGCGGCCTTTTGGACACCTTGCCCCAAAACGCGACTCTCGATCATTTCTATCTGGATACCAAGCGCCTGCCCAAAACCCAGCACGAGGACCGAACCAAAAAAGCCTTGCATCACCTGGCATCAAGCCGGCCTGACCTGATCATCCTCTGCGACGACAACGCGGCCAAGTATCTGGGCCCGCACCTCAAAAATGCCTCCATTCCGGTTGTTTACGTAGGGCTTAACCGCAATCCCAGAGATTACGGTCTCTTTCCGGCCAACAACATGACCGGGATTCTTGAACGCCCTCTGCTCAAGCGGTCGCTGCACTCCATGTGCCGACTGGTCAACACGGAAGACACCAAGGTGCTCGTTCTGTTCGACTCGGACTCCACATCCGATGCCGCCCTGTACGAAGCTTTCAAGGGTGAAAAATCTTTTAATCTAGGCAAGGTGCGGGTGGAACTCAATCAGTTCGAATTGCTGAAAGACTGGCAAAATGCACTGCTGAATGCCAAATCCGAGGGCTTCGACACCGTTTACATCGGCCTCTACCATACATTGCGCAACGGCAAGGGCGAGCATGTGCCCGATGAAGAGGTGATCGCCTGGGCCAACGCCCATGCCCCCGTGCCCATCTTCGCTTTTTGGGATTTCGCGGTCGGCGAGGGAAAGACTATTGGCGGACATGTACTGAGCGGCCGCGACCAAGGTCTGGCAGGCGGTCAGATCGTGTCGGAAATTCTGAACGGCGTCGCGCCGGCGGAAATTCCACCACGCTCCGCAAAAGAGGGTTCTTACAAGTTCAGCATTCATGAATTGAAGCGATTCGGCATCAGATTGCCGCAAAAAATCCGTGAACAGGCCGTTCTGGTGCCTTGAAGCATGATAAACTGCCGCGCCCGAAAGAACCACCTGGAACCACTTCTTGACCCGGAGCGGGTCACTCATTACCAGCCTTGTCCATGAGCATAAAAAACGCCGACCAAAAAAAGCAGCATATTCTGGACCATGAATCGCAACTGGCCAACCAGTTGGCCTTACAGGTTCTTGAAAAGCCCAAGCCGCCCATCTGGATGATCTTTGTCCCGATCTTCTTTGTCTTCTTCCTACAGAAGATGAACCAGTACAAAAGCGGTCTGACGGAATTCGTCGACAACTACCTCAAATCACGACGTTACGCCCTGGAAGCGGCCCTGGAAGCCGAGGAGACCGGAAGGCCGGCCAACGTGGCCGGGCTTGTAGAAAAAGTGGGCAACATTCCGGAACAGGCCAAGCCTCTTTTCGCGGAATGGATGAACGTCTTGGTCGATCACTACCGTTTGCTACTGACCTCGCAAGGAAACAACCATTCCAAATTGGTCCGCGCCGGCTATCAAAGCAAGACGGATTATCTCCTGTTCTGCAATTGCCTGAACAAGGCCGAAAATGCATACAGCATGGCTCTTCTTCCTGAAATGGACGGAGACAACCAAGACCTGCATCACGTCATCCAAAAAATAAACGTCTGCGTCACAAATCTGCGCAGACAGGATGCCGACACCATTTTTTCCTGAACACAAAAACGCGAAAGACACCTCTAAAAAGACCGCAATCCGCCCTCGCTTCAACAATCAGTACAGTAAAGCGGCAATACCGTATCAAAATACGGTATTGCCGCTTTCATTTCAAAATTATTTTTTTCACGTCTTTATATTATTACACGATATAATTATGCTACATGCATCCAACTCGTAGAGTGCAATAAAATAAATCCTTCGCTATGCTTTATGCCATATAAGCACTTGTCAATATGACCTGAAATTCATTTTCTTACGGCAATATATCCGAAATTATTTCTAAATGCCCTCTTCATCGGAAGGAAAAGCCGATTTGAGTTGCTTCAAGTCAAAAAAAAATCTATCGTCGGCTATCCACATCAACCTCTTTGCGACTGATCCACCAATCAACAAACGCACTGGAGTTGACAAAACTGATGAACACACCGTGCACGGAAGAAAAAAAGCGAATTATTCTGGGTCAAGAAACCAAAATGGCTCGCCAGCTTGCGTTGATCGTCCTGGAAAAACCCGAACCACCCTTTTGGGCCAGTTTCATCCCCATGGTCTTCGTTTTCTATGCTCAAAAATTGAAGCAGTATTCATCTGGGCTAGACGAATTCGCCCACAACTATATGACTCTTCGGAGAGGGGCACTGGAAAGCGCCATGGCGGCCAAAATGACGGATTCAGCAGTGGACGTCGCCAAACTATTGGAAAACGCAGGAGACATGCCCCCACCCGCCAACCCCCGGTACCTGAGATGGATTGCCCTGCTCACGGACCACTACCTGTTGCTGCTGAATTCCAACGGGAACTGCCATGCGACACTGGTTCGTAGCGGATACGAAAACAAAGCCGCCTACCTGTCTTTTTGCGCCTGCTTCATCGAGGCGGAACAGGATTTCAACCTTGCACTGCTGCCGGGAATTGAGGGAGAGGCTCAAGATCTCTTCGAAGTCGTGCAAAAGATGAACATGGGCATAGCCAAGTTGGCCTATCATGAAGCCGAAATGATTTTCCCTCCGGACACGCAGGCTTTGAAACCGCTCCCCTGACAAGCTACAGCATCTCTTGCATCTGAGTAAAAAAATCCCCACGCTCAAAAGCCGGAGCATGAGTTTTTTCCAACCGATCCAGACTCGCAAGAAATGCTTCCCACCCCTCGATTTCCTCGATTTTGCTCTTGTCGCAGAAAATCTTGAAACGCGTGCCCTTGGGGCACTTGGTCAGATTTATCTCGAAGCTGTGCCCCTGATTGTACACTGTCCAATGTGCGGACCAGCTGCTCCGGTCACCCTCGGTCTTCTTGTACTTTTCAAAAAAAGCCTCGAATATTTCGACAATTCGTGTCTCATCCATCTTTTCCTCCTTTCGATAGCGCATGATTATTGCCCAGTTGCATTCCCACGAAAGAAAAAAGCATTTTCTCCGCTCTTCGGCAACCCCCAAGCGGGGACTTGCCCTTTGACCAGATTCGGACGTATTGGTAGGACCAATTTCACGGGAGAAAAACTGTGACAATATCCTTCAGACAAAAAAGAATCTACGAAGAAATCACAACACGTCTGCAAACAATGGTGCAAAACGACGATCTCAAACCTGGGGACCGCCTGCCGCCGGAGCGTCAACTTGCTATAATGTTTGGAGTTTCTCGGAACTCTGTGCGGGAGGCAATCAAAAGCCTGGAACAGCACGGCGTTTTGCTCAGCAAGCCCGGGGCAGGCACTTACATTGCCGAAAACAGCCAGACAAATCTGGCCATGGCCATGGGGGACGCCTTCGCACGAGAGAGGCACCGTCTGGAAGATATTTTTGAACTGCGCCTCCTGCTTGAACCTCAAATCGCCCATCTGGCCGCCCAGCGCGTCACGAAACAAGAACTTCAAAAGCTGCGGTCGCTTATCAGCGCCTACACAAAAAACATGCAGGATGGCCTCCCCGTCTATTTCTACGATCAGGCGTTTCATGACGCCATTGCCGCCGCCACGGGCAATCAGTCCATCACGATGATCATGGTCCAGATGCATGAACTGCTGCGTGAAAGCCGTGATGAGGCGCTTCAATCAACTGTTCGCAGCGCCAAATCGCTTGAGGATCATCAAAAAATCCTGGAGGCCTTGAGCATGCGCGATCCGGAGCGTGCCCGGGAAGCCATGACGGACCATCTCAAGCACACCAGGGAAATTGTTTTCACTTCAACCACGGGAGAATGAAAAATGAAGGAAATACGCAAAACAGCCCGCGACCTGATGACCGGATACTGTCGTGTCTGCCCTGTCTGCAACGGCAAGGCTTGTGCCGGAGAAGTCCCGGGCATGGGAGGACTCGGCACCGGATCGGCCTTCATGGCCAACGTTCAGGCCCTGGCCAAAGTCACTTTCAACATGCGTCTGGTGCATGAAATCACCGAACCCGACACCAGTACCAGCATCCTTGGACTGGACCTGTCCATGCCCGTCATGGCGGCTCCCATCGGAGGCATATCATTCAATATGGGAGGCAAGCGCACTGAAGAGGAATACATCAAGGCCATCATCGACGGGAGCAGACAGGCAGGAATCATCGGCTGCACAGGAGACGGAGTGCCGCCCTTTATCCACGAATCGGGCCTGGCTGCCATCGCGGCCGCCGGAGGGCACGGCATTCCCTTCATCAAGCCTTGGGAAGATGCCGAACTTTACGAAAAACTGGCCAAGGCCAAGGACAGTGGAGCCACGATCGTAGGAATGGACATCGACGCGGCAGGTCTCATCACCTTGCGCAAAATGGGGCGTCCGGTTTCACCGAAATCAGTGGACACATTGCGGGAAATCATTGCCAAGACCGGAGTGAAGTTCATCATCAAGGGCATCATGACCCCGGAAGACGCCGCGTTGGCCCTGCAGGCAGGCGCTGATGCCATAGTGGTTTCCAACCATGGCGGACGAGTGCTTGATCACACGCCTGGAACAGCCGAAGTATTGCCGGCCATAGCCGAAAAGATGAAGGGAAAGCTGGGAATAATCGTGGACGGCGGAATACGGGCCGGAGCCGACGTGCTCAAGATGCTCGCGCTGGGCGCGGACGCGGTCATGATCGGAAGACCATTCAGCATCGCAGCCATGGGTGGTCTGACCGAAGGCGTTGTCGCCTACAGCGAAACGCTTCGCACCGAACTCATGCAGGCCATGGTCATGACCGGCACGGAATCAGTCGCAAAGATCTCCCCTGCTCTGCTCTACGGCAAAGCCTAAAAAAAAAGGGCCGGAAAACCGGCCCTATCCTCTATATTTCAAACCGGTCTCGTAAACCGGCAACCCGCGCTCCGGGATTTCCTTGCTCCAGCAGACAGCCACTGGGTAACGGTCGAATTCACCCATGGAGGACTCCGGAGAGTAACCTTCCAGGGAAAGCTCGAGCTTTGCGTCCTTCTGGATGGGCGTACGGGTTTTAAGGCACAGGCCACCGTCGCTGTAGTTGATCAAACGGGCATACTGGGTCTTGTTCTGCCCTTCATAGACATAACGGACAGGCACCAGGCAATCTTTACGAATATGCATGCGCTTGTTTTCAGACATTGGATTCCTCCTCGCGTTTTGCCCTGATTCTCATGGATCAGGAGTGATGCTCTCACAATTAGAACATGGAAATTTATAGCCGATTCCAGCTGAAGAGGCAAATATTCAATTCCTGAAAATATCTTCAAAAAAAACTTGCCATTTGCGAACCCGCTCTATATTAACCGACTTCGCTTTCGGGGCAACTCAAAGCGAATACGGCGAGGTAGCTCAGACGGTTAGAGCATGCGGCTCATATCCGCAGTGTCGGGGGTTCAATTCCCTCCCTCGCTACCAAAACATCAAAAACCCGGTTTCAGCCGGGTTTTTTCATGCCCTCTAATAATATCTTTTTTTATTATCTATACTTACATCATCTCTTCTCCGATTATCTCTCTACGTCTCACTGTGTTCCAATCGATCCGAAGGCCTGATTCGGGGCAAGCTCCAAGGGGAAAAATTCGGCCCCCAACAGGCTCGGCAACCGAGCCCATGGGCCATCGAACACGGGAACCGCATTGCTTTGACCACCCTCCCATCCAAACGACGCCCTAATCGCCTTTATTCTTCTCCACTCCTCCGTTATGACCACCCTGTAAAACACACACCGAACAGCCGCCCGCTATTGGCTCGGCAACGGCATTCAGAACCTGACGTTCCCTGGCGAGGGTATCATGGACAATCAGTTGATTGGCGATCCGCAACCTGCGGGTCAGCCTGAGGATCTTGTACGGCTGCTGGCCGCGAAGGACCTTGAAATCGCGGCCATGCAGAAGAAGCTGGAGAAGTACGAGGCCATCTTCCAGGGCCTGTCCGACGGCGTTTTGCTCATCGACGAGACGCTGTCCGAGTGCAACCAGGAGGCTTGCCAGATCTGGAAGTGCGAGAAGGAGGACATCATCGGGTTCTTCCCGAGCGATTTCGCCCCCCTCTTCCAGCCCGACGGCGAAAACTCCTACGAAATAGCGCAGAAGAAGGTCAGCGAAGCCCTGCACGGCAATATCCAGAAGTTCGAATGGAAGGACATTCGCCGCGATGGCATCATGATCGACACGCAGGTCATCCTGAACCGCATCGAAGTGGACGGAAAGGGCTATGTGCTGGCCACCTTCAAAGACATCACGGATCTCAAGATCAAGGAGAACGAAAAGCAGGCCCTGCTGCACATGATGGAGAAGATCATCGAGGACAGGACCCGGACGCTGCAGGAGTACAATGAATCCCTGAACGAGGAGATCGCCCGCCGCAAGCGCACCGAGCGCAACCTCGAACACGCCTACATGGAGCTCGAACACATCTTCGACACCTCGGGCGACGGCATCCTCGTCCTCGACTCGGACCGCAACATCGTCCGCGCCAACCTCGCCTTCGCGGAACTGGTCGAACAGCCCGTCGAGGGGATTATGGGCAAGAAGTGCTTCGACATCTTCCCCTGCCGCCACAAATGCACTGACCACTGCATCATCCAGGAGATCGTCGTCGGCTCCTCCAAGACCGACTTCGAGAAGGAGTTCGTGTCCGTCTCGGGCGAGCGCAAGTCTTGTCGGGTCAAGGCCGCGGCCCTGCGCAATGAGGGCGGCGAGGTGCTGGGCATCGTCAAGAATTACAAGGACCTGACCAGCTACAAGCGCTGGGTCGACAGGCTGCAGGAGTCCGAGGAGTTCCACCGCATCACCCTGGAAAGCATCTGGGACGCGATCTTTTTGACTACCGATGATGGCAGGATCGTCTTCGTCAGCTGCAACGTCACAGGCATCTTCGGATACGACTCGGACGAGATCCTCGGGTTCGACACCATCTTCGAACTCGTCGGCAACCGGTTCTACTCGGGCCTCGAACTGGAAAGTACCCGGGAAATCAGGAACCTGGAGCTCGAGATCACCGACAAGGCAGGGCAGAAACGCACCCTTATCGCCAACGTCAAGCGCGCCGCCCTGCGCTCCGGCACCACCCTCATCGCCTTCCGCGACATCACCGAGCGCAAGAACGCCGAACGCCGCGCCAAGATCGAGTACGAGCAACTCGTCCAGGCAGGAAAGATGGTGTCTCTGGGCATCCTCGTCTCGGGCGTGGCCCATGAGATCAACAACCCCAACAACTCCATCATCCTGAACATACCGCTCCTGTCGCGCATGTGGTACGACGCCCGGGTCATCTTGGACGAGTACATGGAGGAGAACGGCGACTTCATGCTCGGCAGCCTCAGGTACTCCTACGCCCGCGAGCACGTGCCGCAGCTCTTCTCCGGCGTCATGACCTCGTCCAGGCGCATCAAGCACATCGTGCAGGATCTCAAGAACTACGCCCGCCAGGGCTCCTCCGTCATGAACGAAGTCATCGACATCAACGGCGTGCTGCGGGCCGCCGTGCTGCTCCTCGACAACCAACTGCAGAAGGCCACGAGCCGCCTGGAGATCGGGTACGGCTTCGGCATGCCGCACTTCAGGGGCAACTTCCAGAAGATCGAACAGGTCATCATCAACATCCTCCAGAACGCCTGCGAGGCCGTGGACGACAAGTCCAAGGCCATCCGCGTGCGGACCGGCTTCGACACTTCGCTGGGGCAGACCTGGCTTGAGGTCGCGGATGAGGGCCAGGGCATCAGCGACGAGGATCTGCCACACGTAACCGACCCCTTCTACACCACCAAACGCACCTGTGGGGGCACCGGACTCGGGCTTTCCATTTCCTCGCGAATCATGCAGGAGCACGGCGGTGAATTGACCATCCATTCTCGCCTGGGCGAAGGAACGCGCGTCAGGCTGACCTTCCCCGCTCGCCAAGAAGGAGGCGCCGCATGATCCAGCCCTATCCCGTCCTCATCATCGACGACGAGGCCGATATCCTGACCAGCTTTGACCTGTGCCTGCGCTCCTGCGGCATCGACAACATCATCTGCTGCCAGAAGCCCGCCGAAGCCCTGCGCATCATCGACGACCAGCCCCTGGGAGCCATGATCCTCGACCTGAGCATGCCCGGCGTCACCGGCCAGGAAATCCTGGCCCATGTGCGCGAGACGCGGCCCGGGCTGCCCGTCATCGTGGCCACAGGCGTGGAATCCATCGAATCGGCCGTGGAATGCATGAAGCTCGGGGCCCTGGACTACCTGGCCAAGCCCGTCGAGGAAGAGCGGCTGATGGCCTCCGTGCGCACGGCCCTGGAGATGAGCCGCCTGCGCCGCGAGAACACGTCCCTGCGCGAGAGCCTCGTCCAGGACCGTCTGGCCAATCCCCAGGCCTTCGCCCATTTCACCACGGCCAGCATCAAGATGCGCCAGATCTTCAAGTACCTGGAGGCCGTCGCCGCCTCGCCCGAGCCCATCCTCATCAACGGCGAGACGGGCGTCGGCAAGGAGCTGGCCGCGCGCGCCGTGCACAAGCTGTCCTGCCCGGGCAAGCCCTTCGTGGCCGTCAACGTGGCGGGCCTCGACGACATGGTCTTCAGCGACACCCTCTTCGGCCACCGCAAGGGCGCCTTCACCGGCGCGGTCCTGGCCCGCAAGGGGCTCGTGGAACAGGCCGACGACGGCGTTCTCTTTCTGGACGAGATCGGCGACCTGAACGAAACGTCCCAGGTCAAGCTGCTGCGCCTCCTGCAGGAGCGCGAATACATGCCGCTCGGCGCGGACCTTCCCCGACCGTCCGAGGCGCGCATCGTGGTGGCCACCAACCGTGACCTGGAGGCCATGACCCGCGAGGGCCGCTTCCGCAAGGACCTCTACTACCGCCTGTGCACGCACATGGTCCGCATCCCCCCCTTGCGCGAACGCACCGACGACATCCCGGTGCTGTTGGAACTCTTCATCAGCCAGGCCGCCGCCAGCTTCGGCAAGGACGCGCCAAGGCCCAGCCGCTGCCTGATCAGCCGCCTCGGCGCCTACCCCTTTCCCGGCAATGTCCGCGAGCTGCGCGCCTTCGTCTTCGACGCCATGGGCCGCTGGAACGGCGGGGATTTCTCCTGCGGTCCCGACAGCGACACCGCCGGGCACCTCGGCATGCACGAGGAACTGTGCTTCCCCGCCACCCTGCCGACCATCGACGAAACCGTGCACGCCCTGGTGCGCGAGGCCATGAGCCGGGCGGACGGAGTGCAGACCGTGGCCGCGCGCTGGCTCGGCATCTCCCAGCCGGCGCTCAGCAAGCGGCTGAAAAAAGACGGACTCTGAGACGACTTTGAAATCCTGGACACCCGTATAACCCATGGCATGAACCGCCGCTGGGGAATAACCGGGTTTATCTATCCGTAACCATTCCATGAATCAGCTTTTCCTCTGAAGATTTGCCCCCCAAGGCCATAACAAAAGTTATGGCCTTTTTTCGTTCAATCCAATTAAATCATTAAATTTCAAACAATTAAATTGTCATACAATTTGGCATGATCCTTCCAATACCAATCTCGAATTTCGGCACCGGCATCCCGGCCGCGTTCGAAAACACCACGGAGGACAGTTATGGTTCAAAACTACGTTTTCCCGGCGACCGTATCCGAAGCGGTCACGGTCCTCAGCACCAACAGGGGGAAGGCCCGGATCATCGCCGGTGGCACCGACCTCATGCTGGAACTGCAGGATGGCAAAAACACCTGCGACGTACTGGTGGATCTCACCCAGATCGCGGAACTCAAAAACATCACCGAAGAGAACGGGTTCATCCGTATCGGTGCGAGCGTCACCCACGCCCAGGCGGCCAAATCCGAGCTGGTCCTGAAACACGCGCCGGCCCTGGCCCAGGCCTGCCGGAAGGTCGGGTCCCTGCAGATCCGCAACATGGGCACCATCATCGGTAACATCGTCACCGGAAACCCCGCCGCCGACGCCGCCGTGGCCCTGGCCTGCCTCGAAACCACGGCCGAGATCACCACCCAGGAAGGCATGCAGACCATGCCGCTCGAAGACATGTACGCCGGCGTCTGCCTGTCCTGCATCGACAGCTGCTGCCAGGTCGTGACCCACGTCAGATTTCCCGTGAAGCAGAAAGGCCAGGGCTCGGCCTACCTGCGCATGGAACAGCGCAAGGCCCTGGCCCTGCCCATGCTCGCCGTCTCGGCCATGGTCGAACTCGACGGCGACGCATTCAAATGGGCCCGGGTCCTCATTGCTCCAGTGGGCGCAGGACCGCAGCACGCCCTCGACGCCGAGGAATTCCTCAAAGGCGCTCCCGTCACGAGCGCGACCATGGCCGAAGCCGGGCAACTGGCCCGCAACCAGGCCATGTTCCGCAGCAGCGCCATCCGCGGTTCCAAGGAATACCGGATGGGAGTCCTGCCCGTTTTCATCGAACGGGTCCTTCAAGCGGCAGTCGAAGACGCCCGCAAAGCATAACGGAGGAAGAACATGCCGAACCAGATCATTTCATTTCGACTCAACGGCGAGGTCATCGAAATCGCTGTCTCCCCCGCGGAGATGCTCCTCGATGTGCTCCGCGAGAAAATGCACCTCACAGGCACCAAGCGCGGCTGCGGCAAGGGCGAGTGCGGCGCGTGCACCATCATTTTCAACGGCAAGGCCATGAACGCCTGTCTCATCCCGGCCATGCGCGCCCAGGGCGCGGACATCCAGACCATCGAAGGCGTCGAGGGTGAAGGCGGCCTGCACCCGCTGCAGCAGAGCTTCATCGACAAGGGCGCGGTCCAGTGCGGCTTCTGCACCCCGGGCATGATCATGTCGGCCAAGGCCCTGCTGGACAAGAACAAGTCCCCCTCCAAGGACCAGATCCGCGAAGCCGTCGGCGGGAACATCTGCCGCTGTACGGGCTACGTCAAAATCGAGGAAGCGGTGGAGGACGCCGCGCGCAACCTGCGGGCCAACGCCGTCAAGGGAGGAGACCTATGAGCCAGTTCGAATATGTCGGAAAAAGCGTCAACAGGCGCGACGGCGTGGACAAGACCACGGGCCGCGGCCTCTTCACAACGGACATCTTCCTGCCGGGAATGCTCTTCGCCAAGGTCCTGCGCAGCCCGCACCCACACGCACGCATTGTCAGCATCGACACCTCCGAGGCCGAGAAACTGCCCGGCGTCAAGGCCGTCATGACCCACAAGAACGGCCCCAAAAACCTCTTCAACGCCGCTGTGCCCATGTTCCTGACCATCCCGCAGCTGGAGCGGGTGCTGGATCAGTTGCTCTTTGACGAGATCGTGCGCCACGTAGGTGACGAAGTGGCCGCCGTGGCCGCCACCAGCGAGGCCGTCGCGGAAAAGGCCCTGGCCCTCATCAAGGTCGAATACGAAATCCTGCCCGCAGTTTTCGATCCGCTGGAGGCCATGAAGCCAGAGGCTCCCGAACTGCATCCCGGCAAGGGCTGCACTCCCGAGGGCAGGAACATCCCGGCCGAGATCGTAAAAATCCCCTACAACGACGTGGAGAAGGGCCTCGCCGAATCCGACGTGATCATCGAAGAGACCTTCGAGCTGCCCGTCGTGAAGCAGGTTCAGATGGAGACCCAAGCCGCCGTGGCCCAGGTCGATGGTGACGGCAACGTGACCGTGTGGTCCACCACCCAGACTCCCCACCCCTCACGGGCCATCCTCGGCAAGATCTTCGACATCCCGGCCGGCAAGATCCGTGTCCTGGCTCCACCTTACGTGGGCGGCGGCTTCGGCGTGCGTATCGGCCTGAGCGGCAAGGCCGAGCCCATCGCCATGGGCCTGGCCCTGCTGGCCAAGCGGCCCGTCAAGATGATCTACACCCGCAAGGAGGACTTCATCGCCTCCGACACGCGCCACTCCGGCTACGTCACGATAAAGCTCGGAGCCAAGAAGGACGGCACCTTCCAGGCCCTGGACATGAAGGCCGTCCTCAACACGGGCGCCTTCTGCACCTTCGGCGCGGAGCTGCCCGGCGTGTGCGGGGCCATGACCCTGGCCATCTACCGTATCCCGCACCAGCGCTACTTCGGCCACAGCGTATACACCAACTGCACCAGCGCCGGCGCCATGCGCGGCTTCGGCAACCCCCAGGGCAACCTGGCCATGGAACAGGCCGTGGACATGATGGCCGAAAAGCTCGGCATGGATCCCATGGAACTGCGCAAGAAGAACATCATGCGCCCCGGCGATCCGTGGTGTCTGCCGTACCCATGCGGAACGTCGGAGCTGCCCGAATGTATTCGCCAGGGTGCCGAGAGCATCGGCTGGTCGCGCCGCGGCAAACTCAATGAGCCCGGCTCGGTCAAACTGCGCGGCCTGGGCATGGCCGTCGGCACGCACGTCAGCAACGCCTGGCCCTTCTGCGTCGACTACGACAACGCCTACGTGACCATCCAGTCAGACGGCTCGGCCCAGGTAGCCTCGGGCGTGCCGGACATCGGCACGGGTACGAGCACCAGCCTGGTACAGATCGCGGCCGAGACCCTGGGCATGAACATGGACAACGTCGGCCTGACCTACGGCGACACCCTGGGCACGCCCTTCGACATCGGCAGTCACGCCAGCCGCACCTGCTACGCCGCCGGCACGGCCATCAAGGCAGCCGCGGCCGACGCCCGCAAGCAGATCCTGGATTACGCCGCCGGCTACTTCAACATCCCGGCCGAACGCCTGGAGATCAGAAAAGGCATCATCGCCCCCATGGCCGAAAGCCTCGGCGAGTGCTCGGGCTCGGGCCTGTGTCAGCTCGAAGAGGTCAAGGAGGGCAAGGGCAACTCCGTGACCATGGAGGAACTGGCCTACCACGCCCACGTCCGCAACAAGCAGTTCATCGGCGTCGGCCGCATCGTGCCCGAGAACGCCCCGCCATGGCACGCCTGCTTCGCCGAGGTCGAGGTGGACACCCGCACGGGTCAGGTCCGCGTGGTCAAGCTGACCGCCGCCCATGACGTCGGCCGAGCCATCAACCCCATGATCGTGGAAGGCCAGATCGAGGGCGGCGCGGTGCAGGGCATCGGCTACGCCCTGAGCGAGGAGATCACCTACAACGACAAGGGCCGCCAGCAGCAGTACAGCATGCACAACTACATGCTGCCCACGGCCGAGGACACTCCCGAAATCCACTCCATCATCGTGGAGTCGCACGACCCGACCGGCCCGTTCGGGGCCAAGGGCGCGGGCGAATGCAGCCTGGTCTGCCCGGCGTCGGCCATCGCCAACGCCGTGGCCGATGCCACAGGCTACCGCTTCAAGAAGATCCCGATGACACCGGAGCGCGTGTTCAAGGCCTTGAATTCATAAGCATGGCGGCGCAGGGGCCTGTGGTCCCTGCGCCGCATCAGCCTGGAGGGGCGAAATGAAAAAACTGCTGTTAGCCGCCACGATGGCGACCTTCGTGATGATGGGATCAGCCGCCCTGGCCGGATCGGGCCATTATGTAAGTGGCGTGGAGGGCATCAAGGCCGCGACCCTGCCGCCCGAAGGCATCTACTGGCGCATGTACAACGTGCTCTACACGGCCGACGACCTGCGGGACAAGAACGGCAAAGAGGTCGACGTGGACTTCGACGTCAATGTCTACGCCCTGGTCAACCGCCTCATCTATTCTTCGGGCGTCGAGATCCTCGGCGGCAACCTCGTGGCCGACATCGTCGTGCCCCTGGTCTACACCGACATCTCCATGAAGGCCGGCGGCATGACGCTCTTCGACGACAACGAGTTCGGCCTGGGCGACATTCTCATCGAGCCGGCCGTTCTGGCCTGGCACGGCCCGCGCTGGGACGCGGCCCTGGGCATTGGCGTGTACCTGCCCACGGGCGACTTCGACGCCGACGAACCGGCCAGCCCCGGCAAGGGCTTCTGGACCGGCATGCTCACGGCCGGCGCGACTTTCTATTTCGACGAGGCCAAGACCTGGTCGATCTCCGCCCTGTCCCGCTACGAGATCCACTCGGAGCAGGAGGACACGGACGTCACCTACGGCAACGACTTCCATTTCGAATGGGGCCTGGGCAAGACCCTGGCCAAAACCTGGGATGTGGGCCTGGCCGGTTACTGCCGCTGGCAACTCACCGACGACAGCGGTCCCGGCACCACGAACGACCGCGAGGAAGCCTACGCCATCGGCCCTGAAGTCAGCGTCTTCGTGCCCGACTGGGGTCTGGGCGTATCCCTGCGTTCCCTGTGGGAGTTCGAGAACAAGGTCAATTCCCAAGGCAACGTGACCACCCTCATGATCATGAAAGCATTCTAAGGAAAAGCCATGTTCACCATAGTCAACAGAGAGGAGATGGCCGGAGGCACGGTCATTTTAAACGAGATCGAGGCCCCGCGCATCGCGGCCAAGGCCAGGCCGGGGCAGTTCCTGATCCTGAAAGCGAACGAGAACGGCGAGCGCATCCCGCTGACCATGGCCGAGACCGACCCCGAAAAGGGCACGGTCACCGTCATCTACATGGTCGTGGGCAAGAGCACGGAGCTCTTCCGGCGCCTTGGGGTCGGCGACGCCTACCAGGACGTCATCGGCCCGCTGGGCCAGCCCACGCACATCGAACCCGGAAAGAACGTGATCTGCGTGGGCGGCGGCACCGGCGTGGCAGTACTGCACCCCATCGCCCGCGGCATGAAGCAGGCCGGGTGCGACGTCACGTCCATCATCGGCTCCCGCAACAAGGACCTGCTCATACTGGAGGACAAGATGCGCCTGGCCTCCACGGCCCTGCACGTCTGCACCGACGACGGTTCCTACGGCCGCAAGGGTTTCGTGACCGAAGTGCTGAAGGAGAAGCTTGAAGCCGGCGGCGTGGACCAGGTCGTGGCCATCGGCCCGGTGCCCATGATGAAGTTCGTGTCCCTCATGACGAAGGAATACGGAGTGCCGACCATGGTCAGCCTCAACCCCATCATGATCGACGGCACGGGCATGTGCGGCGGGTGTCGCGTGACCGTGGGCGGCGAGACCAAGTTCGGCTGCGTGGACGGGCCCGAGTTCGACGGCCACCAGGTGGATTTCGATGAGCTCATCCTGCGCCTGCGGGCCTACACCGAGCAGGAGTGCTGCAGCCACGAACTCTGTAAATGCGAAGGGAGGCACTAGATGGCCGCTGAAAAAACACCCAGGCAGGCCATGCCCGAGCAGCCGCCGCTGGTCCGGGCCCGCAACTTCGAGGAAGTGCCCCTGGGCTACACTGCCGAACAGGCCGTGGCCGAGGCCGGCCGCTGCCTGCAGTGCAAAAACCCGGCGTGCGTGCAGGGCTGTCCCGTGAACGTCGACATCCCGGACTTCATCAAGCACATCGCCGCCGGCGAGTTCGACAAGGCCATCGGCAAGATCTGGGAACGCAACAGCCTGCCGGCCGTGTGTGGCCGGGTCTGCCCCCAGGAGATCCAGTGCGAGGGCAACTGCCTGCTGGGCCGCAAGGGCGAGGCCGTGGCCATCGGCAACCTGGAGCGCTTCGCCGCGGACTGGGAGCGCAGGCACCACGTCTGCGAGCTGCCCTCCCGCGACGTGGCCACGGGCAAGCGCGTGGCCGTGGTCGGCTCGGGCCCGTCCAGCCTGACCGTGGCCAGCGACCTGATTCTCAAGGGCCACGAAGTCAGCCTATACGAAGCCTTCCACAAGCCCGGCGGCGTGCTCGTCTATGGCATCCCGGAGTTCCGGCTGCCCAAGGACATCGTCGGCGCCGAGGTGGCCTGCCTGCAGGCCCAGGGCGTGAGCCTTGAGTGCGACGTGGTCGTGGGACGCACCGTGACCGTGGACGAACTCTTCGAACAGGGCTTCAACGCCGTGTACCTGGGCGTTGGCGCCGGCCTACCGAAGTTCATGAACATCCCGGGCGAGAACCTGGTCGGCGTGCTCTCGGCCAACGAATACCTGACCCGGGCCAACCTGATGAAGGCCTACCTCTTCCCCGAAGTGGACACGCCCATCCCGCGCGGAAAGCGCGTGGCGGTTTTGGGCGGCGGCAACGTGGCCATGGACAGCGCCCGCACGGCCATGCGCCTGGGCGCGGACAAGGTCAGCCTGGTCTACCGTCGCTCCCGCGAGGAGATGCCGGCGCGTAAGGCCGAGATCCATCACGCCGAGGAGGAGGGGCTTGATTTCCAGCTCCTGTGCAACCCGGTGCGCTACCTGGGCGACGACAAGGGCCGCCTGACGGGCATCGAGTGCATCCGCATGGAACTGGGCGAACCCGACGCGTCGGGCCGCAGGCGGCCGGTGGAGGTGCCGGGCTCGGAGTTCACGGTCGAATGCGACCTGGCCATCGTGGCCATCGGCTCCGAGGCCAACCCGCTGCTGACCCGCTCCACGCCGGACTTGCCGCTCAACAAATGGGGCTACGTCACGGCCAACACGGACACGGGCAAGACGGGCAAGAAGGGCGTCTGGGCCGGAGGCGACATCGTCACCGGCGCGGCCACGGTCATCCTGGCCATGGGCGCGGGCCGCAAGGCCGCCGACTCCATCCACGAATACCTGACCTGGGGCTGGTAACAACGGGGGGGAGGGATTCCCTCCCCCTTCCCGAAGCCACGAGGAGGCAGCATGAATCTGAGCGAACGGATCATCGCCATCAAGAGCGGCGGAGAAATGGCATCGGCCGTGGTCTGGCGGCTGTACCACGCGCGCATGCGGCGCATCGTCATCCTGGAGACGCCCCACCCCCTGGCCGTGCGGCGCACGGTCAGCTTCTGCGAAGCCGTGCACGACGGGACCTGCATGGTCGAGGACGTGCGCGGGGTGCGCGTGGACGGCCCGGAACAGATCGAAGCGGTCTGGGCCGCCGGCGACGTGCCCGTGCTGATCGACCCCACCTGGAAAAGCCTTGAAGCCATCAGGCCCGACGTACTCATCGACGCCATCATCGCTAAGCGCAACCTGGGCACGGGCATGAACGACGCGCCCCTGGTCATCGGCATGGGGCCGGGCTTCACGGCCGGCAGGGACGCCCATCTCGTCGTCGAGACCAACCGCGGCCACAACCTGGGCCGCATCATCACCGAAGGGGAGGCGGCCCCGAACACGGGCATCCCCGGCTCCATCGGCGGCTTCTCGAAAGAACGCGTGCTGCGCGCCCCCGTGCCGGGCAAGCTCGTCTGGGACTGCAGCCTCGGGGATCTGGTGGAGAAGGGGCAGGTCCTCGGACACGTCGCGGGATCTCCGGTCACGGCGGAAATACCCGGCCTCCTGCGCGGCCAGATCCGCCCCAACGGCCATGTGTCCCAGGGCCTCAAACTCGGGGACATCGACCCCAGAGGCGACCTTTCCTACCTGCACACCATCTCGGACAAAGGCCGCGCCCTGGGCGGCGCCGTGCTGGAATGCGTCATGAGGGTGTACAATTGACCATGCCGGGGACCATGGCCGAGGCCCTGGACCTCCCAGGGCAGGGCCTGCTGGCCATCGTCGGCGCGGGCGGCAAGACCACGGCCATGTACCGTCTGGCCGCGGAACTGACCGGGCGCGGGCTGCGGGTGGCCTGCACGACCACGACGCGCATCTTCCCCCCCGAGCCGCACCAGGCCAGCCTCATCCTGGCCGAGAACAACGAGCGGCTCCTGAGCCATTGCCGGGACGCCACGTCCCCGGGCCTTCCCGTCTGCCTAGCCTGGGCCGTGGACGGCGGCAAGCTCATGGGGCTCACGCCGGACTTCATCCACAACCTGACGAACGCGGGAATCTTCGACTGGATCCTGGTCGAGGCCGACGGCGCGCGCTGCATGCCCCTCAAGGCTCCGGCCGCGCACGAGCCGGTCATCCCGGCGCGCAGCACCCATGTGCTGGCCGTGGCGGGCCTGACGGCCATAGGCGGCCCGCTGGACGAAAGGCATGTCTGCAGAAGCGCGCGCTTCGCGGAGCTGGGGGGCCTCGCTCCCGGAGCCCGCGTCACGCCGGCCTCCGTGGCGCTGATCTGCGCGCACCCCGAAGGCATGTTCAAGGGCGCACCGGAAAACGCCGTGCGCCTGCTGTGGCTAAACCAAGCCGACATGCCGCGCGCCCTGGACCACGGCCGCGAGGTCCTCGGACTGCTGCGCGACGCCAGCGCCCTGCCGCAGAGGGCCTGCATCGGCGCGGCCGGCACCCTCACCTTCAAGACGGAGGTCTGGCCGTGAGCGTGCGTGGCGTAATCCTCGCGGCCGGGCTGGGACGGCGCATGGGCGCGGTCAAGCAACTCCTGCCCCTGCACGGCCTGCCGCTGCTGCAGCACGTCATCGACGCGGCCCGGGCCTCGAGCCTCGAACATGTGCTGCTGGTCCTGGGCAACGCCCACGGGGAAATCCTGCCGAAGATCAACGCGAGCGGCATCGCCGTGGCCGTGAACCCGGACTTCGCCGCAGGCCAGAGCACGTCGGTGCGCACCGGCCTGCTTAACGGGCCCGACGCCGACGGCGTCATGTTCCTGCTCGGCGACCAGCCCCTTGTCGGCACCGCGCTCATCGACACGCTCGTCGAATGTTTCCTGGCCGAGCGCCCCATGGCCGTCGTCCCGGTCCATCAGGGCCGGCCCGGCAACCCCGCCGTCATCGGCCGCGAACTGATGCGCCGTGCGTCCGCGCTGACCGGCGACATCGGCGCGCGGCGTCTCTTGAAGGAGCACGCCAGGCATGTGCGGGAGGTGGAAGTGGACGACCCCGCGCTCCTGCGCGACGTGGACACCATGGACGATTACCTGGCCTTGCTCGCCACGCAGCAGCCGGACTCGGACGAAATTTTCAGACCCTGAACAAGGAGAAGGACATGAAGACCATCGCAGTCGAACACGCCGTGGGAACAGTGCTGTGCCATGACATCACGAAAATCGTGCCGGGCGGCGGAAAGGGTCCGGCCTTCCGGCGCGGCCACGTGGTGCGCGAGGAGGACATCCCGGCCCTGCTCGATATCGGCAAGGCCAACCTGTACGTCTTCGACCCGGCCGACGGCTACGTGCACGAGGATACGGCCGCCATCCGCCTGTCCCGCGCTGCGGCTGGCCAGGGCATCGCCTTCAGCGAACCCCAGGAGGGCAAAGTCACCCTGACCGCGTCCCACGACGGACTGCTGTGCATCGACGTCGACGGGCTGACGCGCCTGAACGACATCCAGGACGTGAGCTTCGGGACCATCCACCGCCATCAGCGCGTGAAGCCTGGCCGCGTCCTGGCCGGCACGCGGGTCGTCCCGCTGGTCGTGCCCGAGGCGCTCATGCAGGAGGCCGAGGCGGTCTGCGCCGAACACAGCCCGCTCATCGAGGTCAGGCCTCTCAGGCACGCGCAGGTCGGCGTGGTCACCACGGGCAGCGAGATCTTCCACGGCCGCATCAAGGACGGCTTCGGCCCGCTGCTGCGCGCCAAATTCGACGACCTCGGAAGCGAGGTCGTGGACCAGGTCTTCGTCTCGGACATGGTGGGCATGACCGCCGACGCCATAACGTCCCTGGTCCGCCAGGGCGCGGATTTCATCGCCGTGACCGGCGGCATGTCCGTGGACCCCGACGACCAGACCCCGGCGGCCATCCGCGCCACCGGCGCCGAGGTCATCTCCTACGGCGCCCCCACCTACCCCGGCGCCATGTTCATGCTGGCCTACCTGGACGACGTCCCCGTCCTGGGACTGCCCGGCTGCGTCATGTACTACAAGGCCAGCATCTTCGATCTGGTGGTCCCCCGCCTCCTGGCCGGCGAACGCCTCACCCGGCGGGACATTGTGGCCCTGGGCCACGGCGGCCTGTGCGAGAATTGCGGAACATGCAGATACCCGGCCTGCGGGTTCGGAAAGTGAGAGATCAGAACCGTATTTTCAAGACAAGATGAAAATCGTCGGATGAAGCTCTATTAATGTTCATTTCGCAGATGAATCCACGTCTGGATAAGTGTACAAGAAAAGACGTTAAGGGCTACATCCGACGACATTGCATCTTCTTTCAGCACCGTTGCTACCAACTGTCTGACTTCCGATGATCAATTATCCGGAACACGGATTCCTGCGCTTGCAGGTTCCTTGAACCTGGGATGAAAATCGCCTCACCCTACATATTGAACAATCGTTCACGACCATCGTCAACGAGATGCCGGACAGTTCCCAACTGATCAGTGCTCTCGTTTATGGAAATGCCTGTTTCAAAAAAACAAAATCTGAATTTCATTCGCAGACAGATCATTGCGAAACCAACATCCCGCAAACAATTAAAACCAATGAAATCATAAACTTATGATCACAAGCAGAAACTATAACAGAAAATTGATTATTGAAAATTTGCTCGAAATATGAAACTGCTACCATGTTAAAGAAATGTGGTTTTAAGCGGTTTTGAAACAGGCATGAAAATGGTGAAGCATGATGAGCATTTTCAAACATTCAGGTCCACGTAAAAATACAAAAATTTCCTTTCGGACCGACGATGAGACGCTCGATCAACTCAAATCGATTTGTAGAATTGAAAACAGAACGATTTCATCTTTGATAGAGAGCGTACTTACAGAATATGTACTTATCCATGAAAATGGCTCACAAGCTGATCAAGAAAAAAGACTGTCTCCACGAAAAAAATGCTCCATTCCAGCTGTAATATTATCTGATAAAAATAATCAACAATCTTATTTCAACTGTTTGATAAAGAGTCTTTCAGCAAATTCAGCCCAACTTGTTTTTAAAAAAATTCCTGATGAAGAAAATTTTTACAGTGATTTTTTTATCCTTTTCAAATTGCCAAAAAATGACCATCCACTACTTGTTTCTAGCAAACTGATTCGTTCTAAATGCTTAGAAAATGAATGTATGATTGTGGCGAAAATCAACTGTGATACTATTTCTGATAGCGAATTGTTGCAAAAATATTTATTAAAAATTGAATTTGCAGAAAATAACGACAACAAAAGACATCTGTTACCCAATAATCAATAATTGTGTTTCAAAAGGATATACTGATGGAAACTAGGAATTTGCTTAAAAGAAGGGTTTTGCGAGATGATGTCGCGGAATATTTGATGGAATCCATTCTCAAGGGGGATCTCAACCCGGGAGACAAGATAGTTGAATCGAAATTGGCAAGGGAACTCTCCATCAGCCAAGGAGCGGTAAGAGAAGCCATTCGCGATTTGATCGCGCAGGGAGTACTGGAAACGGAACCTTACAAAGGAACACGCATAAGGACTCTCACCAAAGATCAGCTCAATGACTACTATGACGTGCGCACGGAAATCGAAGCCTTGGCTGTAAGATGGAGCATCGTCAAACATGAGTCCAAGTACCTTGATCTCGCTTTTTTGAAGAGCTGCGTCGATAACATGCAACTATGCGTCGACAAAAACGATTCAAAAAACATGCGGAAACACGATATGGCGTTTCATTTGGCCATCGTTCAGGCCGCACACAGTGAATCGCTCGAAAAAGCCTGGAATTCACTGGGAAATTACTACTGGACGTATATCGCGGTTTACTACGATCACGCCGCTTCCTTATTGCAAAACCAGATCGTCAAACATCAAACCATGTACGAAGCCATCGCGGCCGCCGACATCAATGCCTATGCAAGCTGCGTTCGGGGCCACTACTTCGACACCAATGAACTCTTCCCTGAGAAAAAATAGATCGAAAGCATTCTGCTGAATTGCTTCCTTATCAGCACACAAAAACAAAGGCCGCTTGTGATCAAGCGGCCTTTGTTTTTGTGTGCTGGTAAGGAAGGGACTACATGATGCGAGGCTGGATGAAGATAAGCAGTTCAGCCTTGGACTTGGCATCATAGGTATTTTTGAAAAGCCAGCCCAAACCAGGCACATCGCCCAATCCAGGGATCTGATTCGTGCCGCTGGTTTCAGTGGTTTTCTGCACGCCACCGATGACGATGGTTTCACGATCGCTGACCATCATCTTGGTCTTGGTCTGCTTGGTGTCGATGTCGCGGCCGTCACTCTTGGGACTGTCATCGCTTATTTCGAGATCAAGTATCAGTTTGTTATCAGGGGTGATCTGAGGCAGCACGGAAATTTTGAGAACCGCTTCCTCATATTCGGTCGTGGTGCCGCCGCTCTCCGATTCCGTTGCCGTGGCGAGCTTTGTGCCTTGCTGGATCTCGGCTCTGTTGTTGTTCAGCGTAAGAATTCGAGGAGAAGAAATCGTCTTGACCAGATTCTTCGCTTCGCCAAGCTGGAGCGCAGCATCGAGGGTAAACAAATCCTCACCCAGATATTTGCCAATTGTACCGCCAAGAGTGATGCCATTTACCGTATTGATCGCATTCAAACCAGTCGAAGCAAAATTGCCGCGCCACTGTTCATTGGGGAGATTCGCAGCGGTTTCGGTGCTGTAAGTCGTGCCCCATTTGACGCCAAGGCTTCTCTGAAATTCGTCCGTGGCGTAAACAAGCCGAGCCTCGATCATGACCTGGCGTTCGGCCCGGTCGAGTTTCTTGATGAAACTGTCCACTCGCTTCAATGTATCTTCAGTATCGGTGACAATCAAAATGTTGGTGCGCGGGTCCGAAGAGACAGAACCCCGGCCCGTCAACATCGTCTTGACCTTGCCTTCAAATTCGGCGGCGGTGTTGTAGTTGATCTGCATGTATTCAGTCTTGAGCGGAGCCAGATTCTGCATGCTGACCTGCGCCTGGATTGCGGCCTCACGGGCTTTTTGCAGCTGCGCACGTTCAGCTTCGAGTTTTGTGATCGAAGCGATGCGCATGATGTTGCCCTTTATGACCATTCCCAAGCCTCTTTGCAGAAGCACCAGATCAAGAGCCTGATCCCAAGGGATGTCTACGAGCTTAAGGGATATTTTTCCGGAAATATCATCGTCAAGAATCAGATTGTAGCCGCTGATTTCAGAAATGAGGCGCAACACATGTTCAACATCCGCATCCTGCAAATCGATGGATATCCGCTCACCCGTGTAACGCTCTTTCATACCTGGAAAGAGAGTGTTGAGTTCCTGAATCTCACTGGATGCTTCGGCAAGAGCGTCTCCAGGTGCAGGAGCTTCAGTGCCGGCAACATCGCCCATTGCAGCTTTCACGCTCTTGCCCTTGATCAGGATATGGGTTTCATCTCCTTTGCGCAGCACCGACAGAGCAGGGTTTTTCGCGCCGGCAAATATGAGATACGCGTTGCCGTCGTTACCGTTGAGGGCGGTAACGTAATCAATCGCGGAACCAAGTTTTGTAACGTCATATTTTTTCAGCAAAGTATCCTGAAATTGCACTTTGCGGAAGGTGAGCTTGAAATCGCCGTCTTGGCCAGGTGTAACTTCAAAGGGGAGACTTGAATATGTGACGACCTGCAGAGAATCATTCTTGGGCTTGAAATTCAGTGAAGAGATGTAGTTTGAAGGAAGCTGAGGAGTCGACGTCTCGTCAGATACGAGCATAAGACGGCCAAGAGTTTCTGATTGTTTTGAAAGAAGAAACTTACTGTTCTCTTTCAAAAAAATATTCAATGCCGTGACTTTGTCTCCATCCATTTCTTTTTGAATATCGCTGACAAGCTCCGTCACATTAAGTGGAAGCTCAAAGTCGCTTACCGGTGGAGTAAACAGTACCTTGATATTTTTATCAGCATCATGATCTGCGTAAATCTGCGTGTTGGCATCCAGTGGCATATCGATGATTGTTTTTCCAAGCGCCTCGGAAACAACCACCGCAGGCAGATTTTGAACAGGCACATCCGTTTCGGAACCTGTATCCATGTTGGCGGGCTTAGAGTGCGTTGCGCATGAAGTCAGCACAACGATACAACCTAAAAATAAAAATCCAGATATCGCTCTGAAGATCTTCATAGCACCCTACTCCTTCTCTTGCCGCAATCTTAAATTAATTATTCGCTTTTTTGCTTCACCAAAAACATCAATGACATCTTCTTCGACGACAAGTACTTCATTTCCAATAGAAGTGACCACGCCATCATACAGCCCGATTGTCATACCAGGGCGAATCAAATATCCCTTGCCATCCGGCAGCTCAACCATCGCCATGGAATTTCCGCCCACCTTGTTGATGATGCCGATGAGCTTCAAGCTTCTTACATCGACCGTTTCCAGCGGCGTGGCAGCCTTCTTTTCAATTTTTGCCTTTTTGGCGGCCTGCATGAGTTCGTATTCGCGAATCTTCACAAACGACACAAACGGATCGATTTTACCTTTTGCGTCATATGGGGGATACTGTGATGTTATCCAGTCCGGAAATTCCTGACCGGACGCATCTGTCTGCCCCTCGGCGGCAAAGACTGGCGCACATAGAAGAAACAAGGCTGTCAGGATCAAAATGTGTACTTTCATGGCGTCTCATTCACTTTTTTTTCTTATTTTGATTCTTTTGAGCTTCACGAGCCTGGATTTCAGCCGCTGTAAGAGCCCTGTAGACTTGAAGAACAAGACTGGTATTGAGATACTTTTCCGTCGGAGAAAAATCAGAGACTGGCGAAAAAGTGATATTTTGGATGGTTACAAGACGATCGAGGCGCGATAGGCGGTCGAAATACGTAACAAGGCGGTGAAACGTCCCGCTGATTTGCAGCTGAACCGAACGCGTCGCATAAAATTCCTGAATTTGTTCAGCGCCGGGTTGAAAGAGGATGAACTCCACATTTTCATCGCGACCCAGCTTCTCAAAGGAGGCAAGCAGCATCTCAAGCGCCCGGGCATCCTCGGGAAGCAGAGTCTTGGCGTAATAAAGTTCCTTCTTGCGCAAGGACAGACTGCGCTCCAATTCCGGCAGTTTGGCGACCTGCGCGCGATAAAGAGCGATGTCCTTGTCGAGCTTCTCGATAGTTTGCTCGGCTTTGGTCATCTGGACCAGCTTGTCATCGAGAATGAAGTACCAATACGCTCCGTACACCACCCCTGCCAAACCGAGCAGTATCAAAAACA
This sequence comes from Desulfomicrobium apsheronum, assembly GCF_900114115.1. Classification (NCBI taxonomy): domain Bacteria; kingdom Pseudomonadati; phylum Thermodesulfobacteriota; class Desulfovibrionia; order Desulfovibrionales; family Desulfomicrobiaceae; genus Desulfomicrobium; species Desulfomicrobium apsheronum. The sequence continues at coordinate 166,383 of NZ_FORX01000005.1, forward strand.
ACTGCAGGGATGACAATTCCGCAAATTTTTTGGAAACTGTAGATTTATCCATTTGTTGTTCCATTCGTACTTATGTTCTCGAAATACTCTTGAGCCTTGACGGAACATTCAAAGGAAACCAGTCCCAGTCCGTCAATTTCACGGCGCGACGTCCTTCGGGTGTCCACACTGGCAATATATTTCGACAGACGAAGCCTTTCGACGAAGCTGACAAAAGCCTGATTGTCCAATGCGACTCCACTGAGGGCAATATTTCCATTGGCGTCGACATTGAACTTTTCAACCCACAATTTGTTTTGCGGCATATTGATGACAACCTCATCAATATACTTGACTGGAAGCCCCTGGCGAAGGCGAACTTGCTTGATGATCTTGATTCTTCCTTCGATATCCTGAAGTTCCTGTATGGTTTGATTTACCTTGGCGACCTCTTTTTCCAGGAGCGTCTTTGTCTGCGTTTTTTTGGACACGGACGCATTCAAATCCGCAAGTTGAGCAGAAAAATAATAGTCTACGGCAAAAACGGATCCAAGAACCAAGATGACCCCTAACACGAAAAAAACAAAGCTTTTTTCAATGTTTGTCGATTTTGTTCGCTTTTGCTGAGGAAGTAAATTAATTTTGATCATAGCTGGCTTCCAATATTATATTGCTCTCAAGGCAAGGCCAAAAGGAACAACCATTTGCGGGCCTATTTCTTCAAGGTATTCTTTCTGAAAAGAATTTCTGTCGACAAAAATCTTCCGGAACGGATTGTGATATTGCACATCAAGGTCGAGTTCTTTTTGAAACACATCCTTGAGTCCACCCAGCAAGGCCCCGCCGCCGGAGAGATAGAGAGACTCGGCGGGCACGACATTGCTTGAGGATGAATGATAGAATCCTATCAGGCGCTTCAATTCATCACACCAATTCTTGAAAGTCTTGTTCACCGCGTCGGCAATGGCCTTGGCGCTCTTTTCGTCAAGGTCATCCTTGCCGCCCAACTTGATCCGTTCCGCTTCCATCCTCTTCAGATTGAGGATGGAGGCCAACGATTCCGTCACCACACGTCCTCCAAACGAAACCTCACGCAAAAAAACAGGCTGCGCGTTGTGATAGATGCAAAACACACTCTGTGCGCCGCCAATATCGAGAAGGTAAACAGGCTTTTCCTGCAATTCAGGGTAATTGTACTCAAAGCTATTGCATATCGCAAAAGAGTCGACATCGATCACCGAGAGGGACAGGCCAGACTGGGTGATCACATCGCTCAAGTTCTGAACGACCTTCTTCTTGCTGGCCACGAGCAACACGTCATAGCTTTTTTCTTTTGCGCCAGGACCCAGAATCTGAAAATCGAGGTAAACATCATTGATATCGAAAGGAATGTACTGACGTGCGTCTTTGTGGACCGTGTCGCCCAGAGTCTTGGGAGAATCAGACTCGAAAGTGACACGTTTTACGATTACGGCGTGCCCGGCCATTGAGGAGGCGACCACCTGCTCCTTGAGCAAAAGCTGCGACCAGAGCCCTGCAATCTTTTTTGCTGTTGCCGAATTGTTGTCAAGGTCACCAGGTTGCCATGGACTCCTGGCAATGCTTTCCAGAATAAAATCACCTTTTCCCGGCCGAATCTTTACCATTTTCAGCCATTCGCTTCCAAGATCCAAACCGACACCGGCATTTTTCTTAGAAAAAAAACCTAATTTTTTCACAGCGTTATATCCTCAACGATTTTTTTCTCCACCCAGAACCATGCATTTACTCGTCGATAGTTCATTTATTAGCATAAAACATTCAGTCCATGCAAGAAATAATGCGTTGAAAAACAGTGAATAAAATAATCATCTCTCAGGCTTTTGAAACTTAATCCAACGACACAAACATAACCCATTCTGTTTACCTGCGGAGGAGTCATCGCCACAACACCATCTGGTATTTTTACCGATACGTAACGAGCGGATCAATTCACTCGCAATTAAGGCTCCCGCTTTGCGTTGAAAGATAACGGCAACCGCTTTCTCTTCTCAAAATTATCCTTTTGATCCAATTTCTCATCGTTTGAGCATGTCAAACAATGACGCCGACTTCTTGCCTGCTGGAGCAGTGGGGCGTCATTTCGAAAGAAAAAAGCCCGATTCATTTTTAAAGAATCGGGCCCGAGTCGACCAAGCAATGCCATATCGAAAATGAAACATCCGCTCAATACGAAGTTACTGTGAAGCCCTGCAGTCACATCCGCTGATATGACCGCTGGTGCGAATTCAAATTCCAAATACCCACTTGAAGAAAAAAGGGTATTGAAACGGCGGTTCATGGAACCTGAGACTTTAACCTTCACAGAATCAAGCGCTCATGGAGAGACAGGATTCTTATTGCGAATCTCGACACCATGCCGTTTTGAACAAATTATTTGCGTGACAGGGCTCTAATAATGTTCAGATATCGCTGAGTGATGCATGAAAAAAACATGCACTTCGCAAAACGGTCCCTGTTTGCACTGCAAAACAGCCCAGCAAGACCTTCTTGTCATTAAACTTTTTCGAGATTGGCAAGCAGAATCTGCCCGAACTCCGCACATCCCACCTGCTCCGCCTTGGCCATCTGTCCGGCCAAATCGACGGTTACCCGACCTTGCGAGATGGCCAATTCAACTGCCTTGCGTATTTTGCCGGCCGCTTCGTGCCATCCCACGTGTTCAAGCATCAGCGCACCCGAAAGAATCAGGCTGCCGGGATTGGCAAGATCTTTGCCTTCAATAGTCGGTGCGGTCCCATGCGTGGGCTCGAAAAAAGCCAAGTCGCTGCTCATGTTCACCCCAGGGGCCAGGCCAAGGCCTCCGACCTGCGCGGCGAGGGCGTCGGAAAGATAGTCGCCGTTAAGATTCGGAGTGGCGATGACGTCATATTTCTCGGGCCTGATGAGCACCTCCTGAAACATGGCGTCGGCAATTCTGTCCTGGAGCACAACCCGGCCCGGAGGGCAGCATTCTTCACCCTCGCGAATCACCACACCGGAAAACTCCTCCGCAGCAAGCTCATAGCCCCAGTTGCGAAAAGCGCCTTCCGTGAACTTCATGATGTTGCCTTTGTGGGCCATGGTCACGCTTTCACGTTTCTGATCCAGGGCAAACTGAATAGCCTTGCGGATAAGTCTTTTGGAGCCCGCTGCCGTCATCGGCTTGATGCCGATGCCGCTCTGCTCGTCCACATTCGCACCCATTTCGTCCCGCAGGAACGCAATGAGCTTTTTAGCCTCGGGGCTCCCGGCTTGCCATTCGATGCCTGCGTACACATCTTCGGTGTTCTCGCGAAAAATCACCATGTTGACGCGTTCAGGATGCTTGACCGGACTTTCGATGCCCTTGAAATACTGTATGGGTCGGATACATGCGAACAAATCCAGGGTTTGGCGCATGGTCACGTTCAGGCTGCGAAAACCCTTTCCCACCGGAGTCTCAAGGGGACCCTTCATGGCCAGATCCGCTTTCTTCAACGTGTCCAGCGTCTCCTGGGGAAGATAGGAGCCCGTCTCTTCAAAGGCTTTCTTGCCCGCCAGCAACTCAACCCATTCAAATCCGCGGCCGTCTCCAAAAGCCAGTTCAACGGCCCTATCGAGAACAGGACGACCGGCCGCCCATACTTCGCGTCCAATCCCGTCGCCTTCAATAAAATATACCCTGCGTTTCATAGTTGTCTCCTAGATCAAAAAATAAAAAACCCCTCGCGGGGTTTGGGGATAGTAAAAGATTATTGATCACGCAACCGCCAAAAAGCGGCATCCCGGCGTTCAACTGAAGCAGACTTCAACCATGAGAGCACCATGCTGCGTTTCAAACGGGATGGCCAAAATGGCGCTTGTCGAAACATGCCTGATCGTATGTCCGGCTCCGGTGATCACGGAGGGAATCGCGCCCTCGAAAATCATGCCCATTCCGACAAGGCCTTTGCGGGCCTGCCCGGAGATCATGTTGGTCAGTTCGCCGACGGCATCGGTGACGACATCGTTTATTTCGGACTGTTCCTCATAAAGCATCGCGCCTACAATACCGAGGGCCGAACCGGAGGTGAATGTCAGGGACATGGTACCCCTGCTTTTACCTTTCGGGTTTGAAAATCCAATCACACCCGTCACGTCCCCTTGAGCCCCTGCGTGTTGCTTTACAAATGGAGTTCCCACCTTGGCATCGGTCATCGCCATCGTCTTCAGAACGGAGGTCGTCGCATCCACAAACTGCGCAATTATTCCCTTTATGGCATCATTCATAGTATCCCACCATGTTAAGCTCGATTTTTTTGACAACAATCACGCGGCTCACGGCCATCGGAAAATGAGCCATACGTTACTGTGAACGCACCATCAAGTGAAACAGCGCCTGCACATACTTGCCCGAAACAACATCAGCCAAGGCGAAAAGCGGCAGGGAACCACGAGCGATGCCCCCCGCAAAGGCAAGCCACAATTCAAGAGACAGATTGCCCAGTGCCGGATCGAGGGCTGTTTCCCACAAAGCACCGGCCCTCTCTTCATTCAACCCGAAAAAACGACACCTGAGCGGACGCCCGGCAAAAAGAATGCATTTCCCATCCTCCAGCAGAGGGCAGCGCGCGCTGGCGTCGGACAGGCAATAGTCGTCGGCCGAAACCTGGCTGTCCGCAAGACGCTCCCGGCGAGCCGTCTCCACCGCCCTGGCGATGACCTCCAGGCGCTTTTCGCTGGTCAGCCCGACATTCATCTTCTGGGTGAGATACACGGCTTCGATCATCGACAATTTGATCGGCGTGCTGCAACACTTGTCGTGATCGCGACCACATTTGGAGGTGATATCGCGCGTTTCATCATCGACTCTGGCCTGAAGGGCTTCGTAATCCCGAAAGAACGGGCTTAAATCAACGGCCTTGTGCATTTCCAGGGACGGTTCGCGCACGGTGAGCTTCGGGCTTTGCTTTCCATATTTTCTGATTGTCCACCACTGCGAAAAATTGGCGGGTTTGGATCTGAGCGTTCGCAGCCGGACCCAGGCAAGGCGGTGCCCCAGGCCTCGGCGTAGCAGGTATGCGTTGAGCACCGTTCCGGTCCGTCCGATTCCATGACGGCAATGTATGAGCACCTTCTTGCCGAGATAAATGGCTTCATCGAGCCAGGCCAGCGCCTTTTCAAGCTCGGCCAGCTCCGGAGCCTCCTCGTCGGCAAGCGGCATGTGATACACCTCGAATCCGGCGGCGCACTCGATGTCGTGCAGATCGCAAAATTCGCCGCACAGGTTCAGGATCGCCCCGATGCCTTCGGCGCGCAGGCAATCGAGCTGCTCGTAGCTCATGGGAGCCGCTCCCACGGCCAACTGATCCGTGACCCAGGTCGCGGAATAGGCGCTGCGGCTCATGCGTTCTCCTCCGGGAAGAAGCGTTGGAGAAAAAGGGACGCCTCGCTGCGCGCCTCGGCCGAATCCGCGAGCTTCACATCCATGAGACGCGTCACGGCCAGAACCAACCCGAGGACGTTCAGGGCATGAGCGGTCTCGGCGGCGGGCATGCGCATGTACGACGCGTCGAGCATGTCTCCTTTGATGGCCGTTTCGTAACCGAAATGTTCCAGTACCTGCCGCACGAAGACCAGCCTGTTCATGCGCTGCGAAAGCGCCGCGCCACCGCCCTTGAAGCGGAACTTGATATAATTGGCGCCCGGCAAATCTCCACAAAGAGAATCCACTATGGAAAAATGATACCCAAAGCGGATGTTCAAATGCATGTATTCCGACGCAATGATCGAGTAACTGGCAAGAATTCTCGAATCCTTGCTGAAAATGCCGGCGCTGACCCGGTCAAAGGCCTCCCAGTCGACATGCAGCTGGCTCTCGTCCCAGGCCACGCGCTCATCGGCCAACCCGGCCCAGAGCGATCGCAAGGGAATGCAGGCCAGGGCTGCCACGTCCACGGGACCTTTTTCTCCGGCCTCGGGTGCCAGCCCGTCTCCCAGATCGAGCACATACATGACCAGCGGCAGGCTCGTTTCCAGGAGCCTTGACCTGCCAAGTCCCCTGCCCCCCCTTTCGACCAGGGAAAACATTTCCGCCACGCTCTTTTCGTGGCAAAAACGCACCAGATCATGCAACGAAAGGCACCCCTGCGGAGTGAAATTATCGCCCTCGGGATCCAGAAGGCTGAGGCGCACGGAGCACGCGGCCAGTTCCTGGTTTTCGGCCCGAACCTGAGCATGGGTTTTCTCCGCCGCAAGATTGCGCGCCATGATGGTCGGCAAACAACGGTCAAAGATTTTCCCCGCCGCCGCATCCACTGTCACCACCGCGCCATCCTCCAGAACGCCGGATTCGCACCCCACGACCACGGGCACGCCTCGCTCACGGGCCACCGAAGCCAGATGACTGGCCCTGCTGCCGCTGCCGGCCACGATGGCGGCGATGCGATCCAGAAACTGAGAAAGCGCGGGACGCAGGGTGCTCGTGACCACGACCGAGCCCTTGGGAATGCCCCGAAAATCCGCTCCGGTCGAAACATGATGAACGGGTCCGCAAGCCGCCCCTGGAGACGCGCAGTCCAGTTCCGAGATCAGCTCGATTGCGGTGCTGATTTCTTCGGGAGAAAAAACCTCCCTGTCCTGCTCCTGCTGCAGAGGTCGCGATTGCAGAATCGTAAGTCCGTCCGGTCCGTAGGCCCACTCCACATCCTGGGGCTGGCCGAAAACACTTTCAAGATGCATGGTCCGCTTGCCGAGTTCGCACAGGACCTCGTCGGAGACTGCCGCCGAGCTTTCGCAGACGCAGCCCATCAAAATGGACGGCTCGGGCTCCCGGGTCAGGTAATGCTTGCCCGGGGTCGCCGATCCGTCCACCAGCTCCGCCGCCAGTCCGCCGACCACATAGACGCCGATGGCCTTGCCTCCCACCGCCGCACACGCGGGATCGAAGGTGTAGACGACCCCCGCAGCCGAGGCCGCAACCATGGGCAGCACAAGGGCGGCCATGGCGGTGTCGTTGTCGGTGAGGCCGTGTCGAATTCTGTAGGCCAAGGCCCTGGGACAGTATTTTCCGGCCAGGACGCGTTTGTAGGCGGTCAGCACTTCGGACGGAGGGACATCGAGCTCGCTGGCGTATTGACCGGCAAAGGTGATGTCTCCGTCCTCGGCCAGGGCACTCGATCGCACCGCCAGATTCCTGTCCCCAAGATTCAGGTCCTCCACGGCGCGCAGAATTTCGTCCGCGATGTCGGTGGGAACCTTGGCCGCGAGGATCAGCTCCTGCAATTCACCGGTCACGCGAACAATGGCATCATTGTTGGACAGGGAAACGTCCTCGAAACGCTTCTCGATCTCCTTTTCAAGGTCATTGTCCCGCAGATAGCGGGCAAAAGCCGAAGCCGTGATGACAAATCCCGGCGGTGTCGCGACGCCATTGCGGCGCACGATGGACAGATTGGACGCTTTTCCTCCGACTTGGCCGGGATGGTCAGCGGCTTCGTCCAAGGAAAGCACGTAGGGAGGCCCAAAATCAAGCGGCGGCTGCGTGACCAGAACTGAAATTTCCGTGGCGATGCGCTCCAGCGCCGCCGGAAGATCGGCATAGGCATGGGGGTTCATGTCATAGAGACTGGTCGTCATGGCGCGGACAGCTTCCACAAGCTGCCCGGTCAGAACCCTGATTCTGGCCACGTCCGCCGGATCGTAGCCGTATATGGGAGCTTCGAGATCCGCGATCAGATCCAGGGCCCTGGCGTCGCTGTCCAGCAGCTCCTTGAAGTGCTCATATTTTTCACGGATGAGCCTGTTTGGAGCCACCAGCCGGGTGAACCAGTGCCGCAGCAGACGGGAAGCGGTCATGGAACCTCATCCTGCAAATCGGCGATATCCTGCCTCAACACATCCGCGACCTTGGATTCGAGTTCTTCCTTGTCGATGGGCTTGACGCAGTACTCGCTGGCTCCCAGCTTGAGCGATTCCCGTGCCGTTTCCAGGGTGGGATAGCCCGTCAGCATGATGACCTTGATGCCCGGAGCGAACTTCTTCATCTCCGCCAGTACTTCGACTCCGGTCATCCTCTTCAGCTTGATGTCCAGAATCGCGAGATCCGTGGCGCCCTTGGCCGCGTGGCGGATGGCCTCCTCTTCTTCGGTGAATGCCGTGACCTGATGACCCTGACGCTCCAGAATCCTTTTCACCAGGACTCCCGCATCGGAAACATCGTCCAAAACAATAATCGATGCCATGCATCTCTCCTTAAGATAGATTCTTGACCCGCAGGGCATAAGCGCCCCGGACCGTGCACCTGCGCCCAAAGCCGATGCCTGCGGGGTGTGTCCGAAATGTGCCCGCCTGGCTCCCGTCCTGCCGGAAGCTTGCCCGGCACGTGACGCAGGCCGTCAATATCGGTCCTAATACTCGGATCCGTGATCCAGGGGAATATCAACGGTAAATATCGTCCCCGGACCCTTCACGGCCCCCTCCGGCAAGACAGGGAGGTCGAAATCCGATGACAACGGGCTGTCCACCCGAATCTCGCCCATGTGATCCTTGACGATGCCAAAGGACACGGACAGCCCGAGTCCCGTCCCCTTGCCCACCGACTTGGTGGTGTAGAACGGGTCGAAAATCTTCTTCAAGGACACTTCGTCAATCCCGGTGCCGCTGTCGGCGACATCAAGCGTGACGATGCCGAGCGGTGTCTTGAGCTTGGTGACCACCACGATGACACCTCCGCTCTCGGGCATGGCGTCCTTGGCGTTGTTGAGCAGATTTATCCAGACTTGCTTGAGCTTCTCCGGGTCGCCGTAAATGATGGGGAAGCTGTCATCAAGCCTGGTCACGATCCGTACCCGGTCCAGCTCGAAGGAATGCCGGACCAGGCTCACGGACTCCATGACCGAGTTGTTGAAACACATCTCCCGCTTGTCGGTCTGCCCCTGGCGGGAAAAACCCAGCAGGTCGGCCACGATCTTGCGGCAGACCTTGGTCTGTTTCTCGATGACGGCCAGATCCTGGCTCAACTGGCTTTCTGGCGGCGCATCCTCCTTCAGAAGCTGGGAATACCCGAGGATGATCCCGAGCGGGGTGTTGATCTCATGCGCCACGCCGCCGGCCAGCTTGCCGATGGATTCCATCTTCTGCGCCTGGATGAGCTGCTGCTCGTATTCCTTGATGTCCGTGACATCCCTGTCCATGCGCAGCAGGCTCACGATGCGGCCCGATTCGTCATGCACCGGAATCTGGACCACATGGAACCACTTGCGGCCGTCAGGGCCATCGACGCGTTCCTGCCTGTCCACGCGCTCACCGGTGATGAGCACCTCCCGGCCTTCGAGATTTCTGCGCTCCGCCTCTTCTTCCGAGAACAGGTGAAAATCGTTGAGTCCCCTGATTTCGGGCACGGTCTTGCCCACGCTCTGCGCAAAAGCCCGGTTGGATGTCTGGTAGATCATGCGTGTGTCCACCAGGGAGATGAGATCGGGATTCATGTCCAGCACCGTGGACAGAAGGCGCTGCTGGTTGGTCAGGGTCTGCTCGGCTTCGCGCAGGCCGCGAATGTGATCGCGGAGGGTAAAAGCCATGAAATCGAGCGATTCGGCCAGATCCTGGATTTCATCACCCACGTTCTGCAGAAAAACAGGACAATCCCTGCAACTTGAGGGCTTGGGCCCGATTATGCACGCATGACAGGCGCATTTCGTATCCGGAACCAGCCAGCAACGGCGCACGCGATCATGGTGGGCCGGACAGCTCGTCTCGGTGCAGTTCATGATCTCCCAGCAAAAATGCTCACCCGGCAATACGGACAGGTTGTCGAGACTCCCCGTCACCAGATCCTCGGCATGAGCACGAAGCTTGGCCAGGCGGCGGGTCACGGTCCGGGCAAATATGCTGCCCAGGGCCATGGCCGCGAGCAGAACCCCGCCGAACATGGTCGCCAGGGCCGAGACGAACTGCTTGGTGGTTGCGTTCAAGCGGGACTTGGACAACCCGATGCGCACCGTCCCAATGCGCTCTCCCGCGACCATTATGGGCGCCGCAAAATCGTAGACGAAGATCTGGCCCGTATCGATGAGCTGGACATGAACCCGCTCATGGCTGCCGACCCGATTGGCCTCCACCAGCTCGACGGGATAGCCCTTGACGAAGGAATGGGTGACGACACGGTTGTCCGCGTTCTGGACAAAGGCGTAGACCACGTCGCCGATTTCACTGACCAGATTTCTGAGCACGAGATAATCCTGCGCCAAAAGCGGATTCACGGCGCGGGCTGCAAGGCTCTCGACCAAGGCGGCCCCACGCAGCTTGTTTTCCGTCACCAGAGCCGAAGACGTCATCTTGGCCACGACGGGCAACAGGACCAACGCCATGCCAAGCACGATGGCGATGATGCCCAGATTGAGCTTGGTCTCGAATTTGAGTTTGGAAAAAAGGGACTTCATTGAAAATCCCTGTTCAGGCCAAGGCGTCGTATCAAGGTTCTGATTGGCTCGTAGTCCTCGTCGTGGGCGGAAATGATGTCGATCATTCCGGCGGCGGCAAGAACCGGAGCATCATCGTGCCGGCTTGCGCTCAGGTCCAGCAGGGCCCGGGCGATCTTGTCCTTGATGGCCGGATCAAAGCCTTTGCGCACGGAGTACACCCAGCCCGGGTACGGACGGCTTTCCGCGAGCACGCGGATCTGGTCCAGGTCGATCTTGTCGCGCACGATATCAAGCGTGCCCTTGCGGATGGTGCCGACATCATAGGCACCCGTATACACGGCCAGGACCACCGCCTCCTGCCTTCCACCCGCGCCGGTGGCAAAGGCGACCTCCTGAAAATCCTTTTGCGTGATGCCATGATCGAAGAACAGTCCGAAAGGATACAAAAAACCTCCGGCGGAATTGGGGTCAACGGCAATGATTCTTTTTCCCCGACAGTCCGCGAGGCTGTTTATGGCGGGGTTGTCGGCGCGCACGATGATCTGGCCCTGGAAATTGGCACCCCCGTCAGGCTCCACGACGCGCGCGAAGGCTTCCGAGCCCAGCTTGGCCAAGGATATGTAAACGAAAGGATTGGTAAAGGAGATGTCTATCTCGCCGCGCTCCACCATCTTGACGTGCTCGGCGAATGTATTGGGAAAGACCTGTCGCAGGGACAGCCCGGTCTTGTGCCGCAGGTATTCGAGCAGGCGGCGATGACGTTCAAAGGAGACGGAGTGGGAATACTGGGGCAGATAGGCATAGGTGATGGCCGAGGTCGAGCCGAGCGGAGCCACGCTTTCGACCTTTGACATGTCCACCTTCACGACGGGCTCGTTTTCCGTACAGGCAGCCATGAAGAAGAGCAGTATGAAAATCGGAAGTCGTGCTAACGTCATGGTCCCTCTTCGGCAATGGAATTTATGCCAATGCACGTACCCCAAAAGGACAAAACCAACAACCAGAAGGTTTCTTCATCCTTGGGGCTGCGCACTTTCGGACATCCCCGTGCCGCGTGGAAGCGGCATGAAAGCGGGACGCCGGGGACCCTTCGGCGCAATGAACGGTCGGCCATGAGTCTGATTCGGGGTTCTTTTCAGGAAATCAAACCCCTTCGACTTTATCTAGGCTTGATGCGCGGCCCCCGACATTGTATTGGAACGCCAGTCAACAACCCTAAACACCGGATACAACCATGCACTCGGTCAAACGACTTGCCCATATCGACTTCAACATTCCGGGCGTGAAAGCCGTCGGAATGGAACTCATGAAACTGATCAACGCTCCGAGCCCCGATATGGAAGCCTTCGCCCGGACCGTCGAGCTGGATCCGGCCATCTTCGGCTCCATCCTGGCCTGCGCCAACTCCCCTTTGTTCGCCGGGATTACGGAAATCTCGGATTTGAAAGTCGCGCTCAACCGGCTTGGCATGAAGGAAATCCGTCGGATCATCTTCCATGTGGTCCTCGAATCGGCATTCAGGTCCGACAATGCAGAAATCAACAAGCTCTTGCGCGCCATCTGGAAACAGAATCTGGCCGTCTCGCTGACCATGCAGCGCCTCATTCAGGATTGTCCGCAAGTAAAGGCCCTGCCCATGGATATGGTCGGCATGATCTATCCCCTGGGCCTCATGCACGTCATTGGCATACCGGTGCTCGCCATCAACTACTATGATGCGTTTGCAAAATTCATCACCGAAGACCTCGCGCAGCCGCTGCCGGACATTTTCGCGCGTGAAAAAGAACTCTTCGACGGCTTCGACCACTTTGAACTGGGCGCGGAAATGATCAAGCGCTGGGGTTTTCCGGATTTCGTGCCCGACATCATCTCATCCTACCATGTGCCCGAACCGAGCCTGGATGCAGACAGCCGCACCCTGCATTCCCTGCTGCGTCTTGCCCGCCACCTGGCCCAGGAATACGGATACGCAGCGCTGCCCGATTCCCCTCCCGGATATTGGCTGCAAGGCAATGTCCTGGACCAGTCCGGAGTCAACGAAGATGATATCAAGGCGGACGTCATGGACCAGTTGGACAAGATCCTGAAGATGTTTCACTGATTCTCCACGGCGCCAGAAAAAACAGGGCCGCCGCGCCATTTTCGGACGCGGCGGCCTTTTTTGTCTCCAGGAAACAAGGCTAACGGACTTTAAAACCTGTAGGTCACGCTCAGGCCCGCCATGTGAGCATGAGCGTCTTCACGGGTCAGCTCAATGATGTTCGCCTCTTTTCTTGCCTCGTATTTGCGGTCCTTCATCCACAGATAACCGTAGGACGCATCCACGACCCAGGTGTCGTTTATCTTCCAGCCGGCGCCCAAGGTCACTATCTGCCGATCGGTGCAGGGCACGGCATAATCCTCGTAGTCGTCATTGACCGGAGACTGGTCGTAGACATAGCCGGCACGCAGATCGACGCTGTCGGTCAGGGCGTATTCGGCTCCAAATTGAAATCTCCACGTGTTGTTCCAGTTCTTGTCGCTTTCCAGTTTGTCGTCGAAACCGGGCTGAAGATCATCATAATTGACGATCAGGGATTTGTAGGAACTCCACCTTGTCCAGACCGCATCGAACTCCAGGCTCAAGCGCTCCACGGGCTTTACCATGACGCCCATGGTCACGGATTCGGGAACAGGTTCGGTGCCGGTCACATCCGTGCTCTTGAAGGGAAGCGGCGTCGACCCTTTCTGCTTGAAGTCACCGTCTCCGTGAACCGTCATTTGGATTTCGCTGCGCCAGGTAAGACCGAACGCAAGCCAGTCGAAAGGCCGGTAACGCGCACCGAGATTCATGCCGTAGCCCCAGCCATCGGCGGATATTTCATGCAGATAATCCGAATTCGGTATGTCTGGATGTTTGAAGGTCATATCGTATTCGAAATTCAGATACGTGGCCTCAACACCCACAGCCAGCGAAAAGGCGTCGGAAAACCTCAAGGCCAGATTGGGATTGATGGACACGGACTGGATGGCGGCGCGGGAGCAGTTGTAACGACCGACCCAGGAATCCGCGTCCTCGTATTCGGTGCCCAGGCCCACCCTGGAAAAAATGCCCAGCCCGAACCAGTAATTGTCCGAAAGCTGCTGCGTGTAATACATCGTGGGCAGGCCCCAGACCGAATCCGCGAAATCCATGTCGTCCGCCGTGCCGGACTTCACGTCCATGGTCGCCGAAGGAGCGATGGCCGTGGCTCCGATCTGAATCTGGCCGCCCGGCACGTCGGTGATGCAGGCCGGGTTGTAGGCCACGGATGAAGGATCTCCATCCCGGGCCACCATGGCCCCGCCCAAGGCGTTGCCTCTGGCGCTCCATTCATAGACGCCATACCCTGCGGCCCAGCCCTGCAATGGCCAAAGAACAACGCACAGCACAAAAATCCATCTTCGCATTTCTCTTCTCCCGCTTGTGATTTGCCCCGCCAACGTTGACAGAGCCCGGAGACTGTAGCAGGCAGAAATAAAACGTCAATGAACTATTATATCTTTTATATTCATTTTTTATGAACAATTTCTTTTGCCATACAGCGCCGGTGAACCCATGACCGTAAGCGATCTTTTGAGCTTCTATTCCCCGAGACTCGCGAGCACGAACGATATGGCCCTGATCCTCGACCAGAGGGGCGAGGTGCTTTATGCCAACGAGGCGGTGCGCAGCATCCAAAGTGCTCCGTTCAGAAGCTATGTGCCCCAGGACATCATCGAACAATTGCAGGCTGAAGTCCGGAGCAAGGAATTCTCGAGCCTGCCAAAGAACATCCCGCCCGTGCGCGAGGCCAGATTGCGCGTCATCCTCCCCGACGGCGCGGGCACTCGCCATGTAAGCTGGAAATTCATCGGCATCCCGGCCACTGACGGCGCGATCACGCTAGCCTGGGGCACCTTCAGGGCCACCGGACCCGGCCAGGAAATGGGGTTCACGGTCCTGCCGAGCGGCATCATCCAGGCCGCCAGCCCGGCCCTGTGCGCCATCTGCGGCTATACCCGGGACGAGCTTGTCGGCAGACCCGCGAGACAATTCTATTACACCGCCGCCTCGCGCAAGCGCATCGTCAACCAGCTCAATGAACGCAACGAGGTCGAGAACGGAGCCGTCACCCTGCGCTGCAAGGACGGCTCTCCGCTGACACTGTGGTACAGCGCCGAATCCATCCGGGCAGCGGGCGGCCGGATTCTTGCCTACAGCGGATTCTTCCAGCAGCGGCCCTTCACCTTTTCCTCCAAGCTGGCAGGTGAATTCACGCGCATCGTCGACGCCCTGCCCGACCTGGCCTGGGTCAGCGGACGGGACCTGCGCATCGTCGCGGCCAATCAGGCCTATCTGAGGGCTTACAAGCGCGAACGTGCCGAAGTCATCGGGCAAACCGAATACGACTTTCTGGAACCCGAGCATGCCCGCTTTCCCATCGAGGCGGCGCTCAAGGTCTTCGAGGAAAAGCAGGAACTCCTCCATCCCGCCGTCCCCCATCTGACCGATCCGCAGGTCTGGTACAGGGTCATCCGCCGTCCCATCTTCGACGACGACCGCCAGGAGGTCATTGGTCTTTTGGGAATTGCCCAGGATATCTCAGCCAAGGTCCTGCAGGAAAACGCCTTCATGGAGCAGCTGCGAGTCCGGGAGGAAGACGTGGTCGTGGTCAGCGACGATCAGGGCCGCATCCTGCGCCGCTCCGCCCAAACCCTGAACCCTTCGATATACGGGCGACCACAAACCTTTGACGCCTACACCCTCGACATGCGGCCGGTTCTCGACCTCATGCATCCGGACGATCTGCCCGCCGTGCGCCAGGCCATGCACCTCGTCCTGCGCGAACGGCGCGAACAGCACCTGGAATGCCGCATCCGCAATCAGACCGGAAACTATTCCACCATCCTGGCTCGGCTGCTCTTTCACGACGCCATCTACGGCGAACCGCGCATGTACGTGGTGGTACGCGACATCACCGAGCAGATGGGCCTGCGCAAGGCGACCATGGTCATCGAACGGCTCAAGCTGGCCTCGGGCACACGCACCGACCGCGAGCTGGCCTCTTTCCTGAATGTCTCCGCCGCAGCCATCTCCAACGCCCGCAAGAACGAGCGCGTCCCACCGGACTGGATCATCGACACAGGGCTGCGCACCGGCCGTTCCATCGACTGGATCGTCAGCGCCGTGATGCCGGGTCAGGCTTGAATCCGGCTCCCTCGCACCGGTTTATGGGGACAAGGAATTATTGTGCTTGCGGCGCGACATGGGTAGAAATCGGACTTTAAACACCATCTGGAGATTATCCATGAAACCGTTGCTTCTGCTGCTGTTTTTTTTGATCCCGGCCTGCGCCGGCCACCAGGCTACCTCCTCGGCGTCGCAGGAGAAA
This sequence comes from Desulfomicrobium apsheronum, assembly GCF_900114115.1. Classification (NCBI taxonomy): domain Bacteria; kingdom Pseudomonadati; phylum Thermodesulfobacteriota; class Desulfovibrionia; order Desulfovibrionales; family Desulfomicrobiaceae; genus Desulfomicrobium; species Desulfomicrobium apsheronum. The sequence goes on from NZ_FORX01000005.1 coordinate 182,158, forward strand.
TGGCTGACCCTGAACAGGGAATTCATCGCCCTGCACACCAAAGGCTCCCACGACCAGGCCTTGACGACAGCCCTGCAGGGAGTCGCGTTGGCGCAGGATTTCATGCCTCGGGAAAACGCAGATCTGGCGACTTCGCTGAACAATCTCGGGGTTACCTACGCAGCCCTGGGCCGGTTCGCGGAAGCCAGGGAAGCGTTGGAAAGAGCCCTGGCCATGCGCGAAAAAGTCCTGGGCCCCAATCACGCCGAAGTGGCCACGACCTTAAGCAATCTTGGGGAGCTTTATGCGGACATGAATCTGCCCTCGGAAGCGGAGGACGCATTCATCAGGGCACTTGAAATCCGGGAGGCCGGACTTGGGTCCGACAACGCCGATCTTGCCGAGACCCTGAACAACCTCGGTGAACTCTATCTGCGCCGAGGACTCCTGGATCAGAGCGACAAATTGTTGCGACGAGCGCTGGCCATCCGGGAAGAAAAACTGGGGGCAAACCACCCGCAGGTCGCCCGCACCCTCGACAATCTGGCCGGGATAGAACAGACCCGCAACAACTTTCCCCAGGCGCGGGATCTCCTGGAACGTTCGCTGATCATAAAGGAAGGCGCTCTTGGGCCCTTGCACCCCTGGCTGACAAACACCCTGACCAGTCTGGCGGAAGTCCTCATGGCCCAGGGTATGATCGCCGAGGCGGAACCCTTGGCGCGCAGGGCCGTGAACATCGGGGAGTCTGCATACGGCCGGGACAGCGTGCGCCTGGCCCTTCCGCTCACGACCCTGGGCAACCTGATGCGCAGGCAGGGACGTTTCGATGAAGCCGAAGAGATGCTCACCCGGGCGCTGCAACTGCAGGAGCAGACATTGCCGGCGGACCATCTCGACATTGCAATTTCCCTTGGCAATCTGGCCTCGGTTCACTATGCCCAAGGTCGATTTACCGAGGCCAAGTCGCTTTACGAACGGGCACTGGCCATCAACGAAGCGGGCCTGGGACAAAAGCATGGCGACGTGGCCCAGCTTCTGCACAATCTGGGCGTGGTCAATCGCAAGCTCGGGGATCCTCAGCAGGCCAGGACCTTGCTCATGCGGGCCCTGTCCATCCGCGAGGCACTGTTTGGCACATCGGCACCCCCGGTGGCCGACACTCTGGAGGCGCTGGCCTACACTCTGAAGGACGCAGGCGACGCCGCTTCAGCCGCCGCATATCTGGAGCGGGCCAAGGCCATTCGCGGACAGACATGGTGAGCGTGAATGCAGAAAATACGTTCATCCCAAAGGCTTTTCCGGATGCGTTCAGGCAAAAGCCTGAAATTCGAAATTAGACGTTTCATTTGTTTTTCTGTAGATGTATTGGCTCTTGCCACGGCGAAATTTCGCCAACATGATTCATAACGAACTTCATTTCAAAGTCAGGAGCGGGTTACAACGCAATGTTTGCGATCATAGGTTTATTGGTTGTTACGGGCTGTGTCGCCGGCGGCTACGCCATGGCCCACGGAAACTTCAGTGTTCTGTGGCAGCCTGCGGAAGTGGTCACCATTGTCGGCGCGGCGATCGGAACCTTTCTCATCTCCTCGCCGCTGAGGGTCATCAAGCTCACCGTCAAGGGCTTCACCAGCGTGTTCAAGGCCAAGGCCCCGGGAAAGGACGAATACCTGCAACTTTTGCGGGCCCTCTATGATCTGCTGACCCTGGCCAAGCACGAGGGCATCATCGCCCTCGAAAGCCATGCCAACAAGCCCATGGAAAGCAGCATCTTCACGCCCTATCCCTTTGTCATCAAGAACCATCACGTGCTCGACTTCATCTGCGACAACGTCAAGACCTACGCCATGGCCGGCATGGAACCCCATGAATTCGAAACCCTCATGGACATCGACATCGATACCCACCACGAGGAAGAATCCATCGCTTCGGGTTCGATCTCCAAACTCGCCGACTCCCTGCCGGCACTCGGCATCGTGGCCTGCGTGCTCGGCGTCGTCATCACCATGGGCGCCATCAACGAACCCCCGGAAATCCTTGGCAAGCACATCGGTGCGGCCCTGGTTGGAACATTCCTTGGAATCCTTCTGGCCTACGGCTACATCGCTCCGTTCGCGGCCAACATCGAACACCAAACCCGCGACCAGCACACGCTCATGAACGTGGCCAAGACCGCCATCATGTCCTTCGCCCTGGGTTGGGCACCGGCCCTGGCGCTGGAAGCCGCACGTCGCGCGGTGCCCAGTTCGACACGCCCCACTTTCGAAGAACTTGAAAACGCTGTTCGCAAGAAATAGCCCGACCGAGGTCGAGCAGGAAAAGATGAAACGCCATGGCCGATAAAAAAAATATCATCATAAAAAAAGTCAAAAAAGGCGGGCACGGCGGGCATCATGGCGGTGCCTGGAAGATCGCCTACGCCGACTTTGTCACGGCCATGATGGCCTTCTTCCTGCTGATGTGGCTCCTGAACAACGTGAGCGAAGAGAAGAAAGAGCAATTGTCCATCTATTTCAAGGAATTTTCGGTCATAGATGGCCTGCCTCCCTCCATGAGCATGGGAGCTGGCGGACAAAGCGCCTCCGACCCGCAGCTCACCCCGCTCATCATGGAAGGAACGACGGGCATGTTCGCCGAAGGCAAATCCCAGGAGGAAATCCTCAAGGAAGCCATGGCCAAGATGATCGAGGAGCGACTGAAGGAATACAAGGAGGAGCTCATCATCGACACCTTCGACAACGGCGTGCGCATCCAGATGCTCTACGGAGAGGGCAACCCCTTTTTTGATTCGGCCAGCTCACAATTGACAGGAGATGCGCGAAACGTTCTGAAAGTCATCGCCGACACCGTACGCGATCTGCCCAATCAGATTGCCGTCGAAGGTCACACCGACGCAGTGCCCCTCGGAGGGCCGCAATCCCGCTACACCAACTGGGAGCTTTCCACGGACCGCGCATCATCCGCGCGTGTCATTCTCCAGGAATTCGGGGTGGAGCCCAAACGCATGGTCAGGGTTGCGGGATATGCCGCCACGCAGCCACTGATCCGCGAAAATCCGGAAGATCCCCGCAACCGCAGGGTCAGCATTCTCCTCTTCAACGACCCGACGCGGAGCCCCGTGGACGTGAATTCGACATCAGGACAAAATGGTCAGCTGTCCGTCAATCCTCTCATGAACGGAACCTCCGGACCTGCGGTGCCACAGGGCGCTCCGACCCTGCCCTCCAGAAATTAAGTCCGGCCTTGTGCCGTCATCGTTCAACGACGTAAAAAACCCCTGCTCGCAAACACGCGCAGGGGTTTTATTATCTGTAAAAACAGCCGCTCAGGCCAGGATTCCGGTATCAGGAAGCGGCAGCAGCCACTCCGAATACACTTCGTCCCGGAGCGCATGAACGACGCGAACTTCCGGAGCGTCCCGCAGGTGAGCGCGAATCAGAGGCATTGCGCGGCGCAGGCCGTCCGGATCTTCCGACAGGAGCGTTGCGACCGGGGGTTCTGCCAGGAGCACGGGCTGGACGGGGCTCTTCAAAGGAAGCTTCGTCACCGCCGTTTGAATAGGCAAACCCGTCAAGGCGCACCCGCTCAAGACGCCCCCCCAGAATGCGCTCGATGGCATTGATCTGGGCGGAGTCTTCCGGCGTGACCAGGGTTATGGCCTGCCCACTCTTGTCCGCGCGGCCTGTGCGTCCGATGCGGTGCGTGTAGCTCTCGGCCGTATCCGGCAGATCGAAGTTCACGACATGGGAAATGCGCACGCAGTCGATGCCGCGAGCCGCGATGTCGGTGGCGACCATGATCCTGTATTTACCGCTACGAAAGCCATCCAGGGCCTCCTGTCTGCGGTTCTGGGAAAGATTGCCCTGCAACGAAGTCGCAAGCATCCCTTTTTGCTCCAGCTTGCGGGCAAGACTCTTGGCCCGATGCTTGGTGCGGGTGAAGATGAGCACGCAGTCATGCGGAGTCCTGCCCAGAAAAGCTTCGAGCAGAGCCATCTTCTGTCCGGCGGAAACCGGGTACAGGGCATGCTGGATCTTTTCCGACGGAGCCGTGTTGGAGACCTGCACCACGGCAGGCTGAACGAGAACCTGATCCGCGATCTTGCGGATTTCAGGCGGCATGGTCGCGGAAAAGAGGAGGTTCTGACGCTTGGCCGGCAATTTGGCCATGATGCGACGCAGGTCGGGCAAGAAGCCCATGTCGAACATGCGGTCCGCTTCGTCGAGGACCAGGGCGTTCACATGGGACAAGTCCACCAGGCCGCGGTTGACAAGGTCAAGCAGACGTCCGGGGCACGCCACCAGGACGCTGGCCGAACGGGCGGCCTTGACCTGCGGAGTTTCGCCGACGCCGCCGAAAACAGCCGCGGAGCGGATGCCGGTCTGCTTGCCGAGGGAAATGAAAGTTTCGTGAATCTGGAGCGCCAGTTCACGGGTTGGGGCCAGCACAAGCACCCGAATCGGGCCGCGCACGGAAATGCCGTCCGTGATCATGCGCTGCAACAGGGGCAGGGCAAAGGCAGCGGTCTTGCCGGTACCGGTCTGGGCCAGTCCAAGGACATCCTTGCCGGCGAGCACCGACGGAATGGCCTGAATCTGAATGGGGGTGGGAGTAACATAGCCGCAGTCACGGATGCCAACGTTCAAACGCTGGTCAAAAGAAAAAGAGGAAAAATCCACAAATGGTCCTGTGGTTGGAGGAAAATCAACGACTGGCGTGATGAACAATCGAAGGCCGGACTTGCCGGAAGAATGGAAAATCTCCAAGACGAGATGATGACGGGCCGTTGCCGGACAGGGTCCGCAAGGCTTCAAGGCTCAAGTCTGCTCACGCGAGAGAGGTGAGCCATAAGCCCCTTTGAGGGGGAATGCAAAGGAAATAATGCGGGCTAAAAAAGGCGAAAAGGCTGCATCGCGAACGATGCAGCCTGATTTTTCGGTGGTGGGCCAACAAGGAATCGAACCTTGAACCTGCTGATTAAGAGTCAGATGCTCTACCAATTGAGCTATTGGCCCGCGCAAACAGAAGGGCTTACTAGACAGCGGGGCAAACATTGTCAAACAAAAAATTGCATTTCAAAAAATAAGAATGACCTCGTGTGAGGCAGCCACGCACAATTGACTGCGCATCCTCCCGGCAAACAGCATGCAGGGCTCCCTTCGCCACGCAAGAAAAGGACACGATGTCCCGGCCGAGAGGCCACTCGCGTGACTTTTGACTCGACATGCCTGATCTGGCAGGAACAAATAGTTGTGCCACCTTTCATGGCAATGAAGGTGGTCTTGTCCGGCCATGAACTTTAAGGGGATGACATGAAAAGATATATGATGCTGGCCATGATGGCAGTGCTCTTGGTCGCAGGAGTGGCGCACGCGCAGACCGCCTACGTGACTGACGTTTTCGAGATAACGCTGCGCTCCGGACCGACCAACAGCAACAAGATCCTGAAGATGCTTCCGTCCAGCACTTCCGTGGAAGTGCTCAGAAACGACAAGGACTGGTCCCTTGTGCGGGCCGAAGGTACGGAAGGATGGGTGCTGGCGCGATACCTGACCCGGACGGTTCCGGCCGCCCTCCAGGTGGAGCGATTTGCCAAGGAGAATGAAACCCTGCGCGCCAAAATGACCGAAATGACCGAGAAGACTTCCGCCACGGCCGGAGAAAACCAGGCATTGCTGGATCGCCTAAACCGCGCCGAGACGGAACTGGCCACGTTGAAGCAGCGGTATGCTGAACTGGAACGGGGATCGAAAGCCTACGTGGATTTGAAGAAAGCCCATGATGAACTCACCGCCCAACAGGTCCAAACGGCGCAGCGTGCAGAAGCCCTGGAAATGAAGAACAGGGACCTGAGCGGTGACACGCAGTTCAGGTGGTTTCTCACCGGCGCGGGCGTCGTCGGCGCGAGCCTGCTCCTGGGCCTGATTCTGGGACGGTTACAACGGAAGAAAACAGGCCGCATGTTTGGCTGAAAGATGCCCGGCGGCGTGTGCCGCCGGCCTTCGAACAACGTGCAAGCACAGCGCACTTACTGCAATGCTGCGGTCCATCGCAATCAAACCTCGCGACATGGCCGCAAGCATTCTGACCGCATCGAAATGCCGCATCCTTCCGCCTCCATCATCCATCACAATGCGGCGGTTCAAGAGCTCAGAAATCCTGCAGTTGGTAGGTCAGCACCCCGAGCTCCACAGTGATGTCCATGTTCAGAACCACCATGTTTTCAGGGACCCGCACCGGACGGGAAGCGAAATAGAGCGCTCCTCGGACGCCCAGCTGCGAAAGGCGGTCGATGACGCTCTGGACTTCCGGCGGCGGGACGGCAATGATGGCCAGGTCGATGCGGCTTGCGTCCAGCTCCTGCTCGATGTTGGCAATGTCGTGCACGGGGATGCCCTCGATGGAAGTGCCCACGCTGACGCCGGCGTGGTCGAAAATCTGGACCACCTCCAGGTTGCGTTTCTTGAAAGACGCCGAATGCATGAGCACGCTACCCAGGCCTCCGGCTCCGATCAGGGCGACCTTCCAGTGCCGGTCAAATCCGAGAACCCGCGCGATCTGCTCACGCAGCTCCGGCACATGGTAGCCGACGCCCCTGACTCCGAAGGACCCGAACTCGGCGAAATCCCGGCGGACCAGGCTCTGGGTCACGCCGTCGATCTTTTCGAGGTCTGCGGATGAAATGACCTTCACGCCCTTGTTCTGAAGATGGTCCAATGTGCGCAGATATGTGGACATACGCCGGATGATGAGGTTCTTCTTGTCGATCCTCGGGCGTTTTTTCGTGTTTGCCATGATGCGGATACCTCGTGTGCTGGTGTGAAACAGAAGAAAGTTCGCCCATCACATGCACTGCGGTCAAGAAATAATTCAGTGCATCCGGTACGGGCTGCGGCCATCCGGTTCGAAACGCTTTTCCGGCATTGCCGCACCGCACCGATTTCCCGCCTCAAAGCAGCCGCCGACCCTGGATATCGAGATTCACAAGGCCCAGCTTTTTCGCTTTTTCGACAACAGCCGCATATTCCCCTGAAGTGATTGTTCTGGACAGTTCCGGATGCTCCTGAGCCTTATATTCTGGATGGTACTGCGCCATGATGTTGACGTATGTATCCGCAAGAAGATTTTGAGCGATCCATTCCATGATCATTTCGGATCCGCCGACATTGTTTGGCAAGACAAGATGCCGGATGATGAGCCCGCGCTGCATGATTCCGCCTCCGGCATACTGCGCCGTGCCTGTCTGCCGCTGCATCTCGAGGATGGCCTTGGCCGTCAGTTCCGGATAACTTGCCGCACCTGCCGAATACTTCGACGCCATGTCCGCTTCCCAATACTTGAAATCCGGCATGTAGATGTCCACAACCCCGTCCAGCATTCCGAGGATTTCAAGCCGTTCCCAGCCGCAGGTGTTGTAGACCAGCGGCAGACGTAGGCCGCGGGCGGCTGCGATGTCGAGGGCGCCGAGAATATGGGCGCTGTAGTGCGTGGGTGTGACCAGATTGATGTTGTGGCACCCCGAGTCCTGCAGGCAGAGCATCAGCCCGGCCAACTCCCCAATGCTCTGTTCCATGCCCTCCCCCGAAATGCTGATCTCCCAGTTCTGGCAGAAGGAGCAGCGCAGGCTGCAATGGGAAAAGAAGATCGTCCCGGACCCGTTCAGTCCCACAAGGGGCCGCTCTTCCCCGAAATGGGTGCCGTAGGAGGAGATGACGAGCCGCGTGCCCGGAGCGCGGCAAAACCCGCGCTCCCCCTGCAGGCGGTCGGCCCCGCACTCCCGGGGGCAGAGGCGGCATTCCCCCATCATGGCCCAAAGGGCCCCGGCGCGCCGACGCAGCTCGCCCGAGCGGTGGAGGGCAAGATAGGCCGGCTCAAAAGCCTGACGCCGCGAGGCCGGATCTTCGGGATTTCCATGGTTGTCGGTCATGTTCATGAATGCCTCCGCAGGATTGAAGCAAGGGACGGTTTCGGGGAACGACCCGGATTGGGACAAGACCGGATTCGTGACTATGATTACATGACATGTCTTGCCACTGAGTGTTTTCTCGCCTGAAAAAAACGAAAATCCTATCGGTCCTGATTTGCACGCTGCCAAAAAAACCGTACCTTCCTTTGACCCGAACGAAAACATCCCGCCAATGCGCCAATGCGCCTCCACACAAACCAACCACTGGACCGGAACCGATGAAACATGTCTGCTTCAGCCTTCTTTTCCTTCTCCTCTGCTCCACCGCCGACGCCGAGGGCGTCTGGCGGGTCAAGGGGCATGCCTTTTCCAATGTTCATGCATGGCAGAAAGGCACTGATGTGCGGGTCAGCGGGAGGGTCAGCGGCGGGCCGGCCAGAGCGCCCTTCCAGGCGGTGGTCCATGTGCAGAACGATGAAGGGAAAACGCACCGTGTGACCATCCGTAAAAAAACGTTCTCGGGCCAGGGCGAAACGTTCGAGGGCGGATTCAGGGCACCGAAGCGCTCCCGGTGGTGGCAGATCATCCAGATCGAAGTCGTCGGGGCAGACCCGGCCGAAATCGAGCGCCAGGCGGCGCAGTCGAGAACCACGCCACGCGTGGCCGCGCCCTATTCCCCCGCACCCGCCGACATGCCGAAAAGCGGCCCTCCGCAATGTTTCCCCCTCGAAATGAAAACCTCGGGCGAGGTCTCAAGCGTCCTCTTCTCCTCCATGCGCCCCGTCTGCGTGACCGTGCGCAATCGCACGTCCGGCCGGCTGGTCCTCATGAAGAACGTATCGCCACACGATCTCGAAAACACGTCCCTGCCCAGCGGCGAATATTCCGTAAAGATCGTGGGCGACGGGTTCGTGTCGCAGAAGGACGTCAGCATCTCCGGGCAAAGCCAGGTCATCGACCTGAACTAGGCGGACGCGTCCGGCGCCAGGCGTTTCGGCTCGGGCCCCGCCTGGCGGCCCTCGTTCGATGCGGGTCTCGCCTGGTCCTGGCGAACGGCCGATCCCGTGTTCATGCCCCCCCCCCTCACGACTTCATACCCCTTTCTGAAAACACCCGGCCCATGACCTTCACCCCTTCGAGGACAAGCAGGGGAATCGCACCCAAGGCGAAGAGCAGGACCGCGTCGGCCGCTGGAATGTGCACGGTCTTGAGGAAACGCCCCAGCAGCTCGTTGTGCTGGCTCAGCACCTGCGCGCCGAGCGTCAGGGCCACGACCAGCAGCAGATTCATGTTGGAGGTAACGGACGCGCGCCAGACGGGTCTGGTCGCGCTGCGGGCGCCGAAGGAGCGCAGGAGCTCGGCCACGACAAGGACCGTGAAGGCCCAGGATCGGGCCGTTTCCACGCTGCCCCCGTCCAGGGCGAGGAGATAGGCCGCGAAGGCCACCGAGGCGGTCAGGACTCCCGTAAGGAACATGCCGCCCAGGAAGCTGCCGTCCGTTATGCCTTCTGTCCGAGAGCGGGGGCGGCGCTGCATGACCTCGGGGTCGATGGGGTCCGTGGCCAGGCAGAGGGCGGGCAGACCGTCGGTGACAAGGTTGATCCACAGCAGGTGGATGGGCAGCAACGGCACGGGCAGGCCGATGATGACGCAGACCGCCATGAGCAGCAGCTCGCCGGTGTTGCCCGCAAGGAGGTACTGCAGGGTTTTGCGGATGTTGTCGAAGATGCCCCGGCCCTCCTCCACGGCGTCCACGATGGTTGCGAAATTGTCGTCGGTGATGACCATGTCCGAGGCCTGCCGCGTGACCTCGGTGCCGCTGCGGCCCATGGCGATGCCGATGTCCGCGCCCTTGACGGCCGGGGCGTCGTTGACGCCGTCCCCGGTCATGGCCACCACGGCACCCCCCTCCTTCCAGGCGCGGATGACGCGCAGCTTGTGCTCGGCCGTGACCCGGGCATAGACGTCGATGCCCGCGACGCGCCGGGCAAGCTCCTCGTCGCTCATGGCATTCAGCTCTGCCCCGGACACCGCCTGCCCTTCGGCAGAGATGCCCAGTTCACGGGCGATGGCGGCCGCCGTGTGCGGATGGTCGCCGGTGATCATGACCACGCGGATACCTGCGGCCCGGCATCTGGCGACGGCTTCCCCGGCTTCCGGGCGCGGCGGGTCGTACATGCCGCAGAGGCCGATGAAGGTCAGGCCCTGCTCGATGGCGTTGGGCGCATGGGGTGAAGGATCCGATGGATGGGAAGCGGGGCCGGAGCACTCCCGGGCGAGGGCGGCCGAGAGGACGGCGTCATCCAGGTCGCGCCGGGCGGAGCCCAGGACACGCAGGGCCTGGCTGGCCATGGCTGCGTTTTGTGCGGCGATGTTGCGGCGGTCCCCGTCGGTCATGGGACGCACGCCCTCGGGGGCGAGGATGCGCGTGCAGCGTTCCAGGAGCACATCGGGGGCGCCGTTGACCAGGGCGCGGGCGGTTCCGTCCGGCATGCGGCGGACAACGGTGCTCAGCTTGCGGTCGGAGTCGAAAGGGATCTCATGCACGCGCGGCATGGCGGCGTCAAAACCGTCCGGATCGCCGCCGGCCTTGGCCCCGGCCGCCAGCATGGCGGCTTCGGTGGGGTCGCCCACCGCGCTCCACATCCCATCCTTCTCGGCCAGGCGGGCATTGTTGCAGCCCAGCAGGACCGAAGCGAGTTCCAGCAAAACTTCCCGCTGCCGCACATCCGGGGCGCCCCCGCCCGCCAGCACCTCGCCATCCGGCGCGTAGCCCTCCCCCGTGACCTCGAAAGCCTGTCCGGCGACATACAAAGCGCGCACGGTCATCTCCCCGGCCGTCAGGGTGCCGGTCTTGTCCGTGCAGATGACCGTGGTCGAACCCAGAGTCTCGACGGCGGGCGGGCTGCGCACCAGGGCGCGGCGGCGGGCCATGCGCGAGACTCCAAGGGCCAGGGCCACCGTGACCACGGCGGGCAGGCCCTCGGGCACGGCCGCGACGGCCAGGCTGACGGCGCCCAGAAAAAGCTCGAAAGGCGCGCTGCCGCGCAGGTATCCCAGCAGGAACAAGAGCGCCACGATGCCCAAGGTCGCCCAAATGAGCACGCGGCCGAAGGCGTCGAGCTTCTTCTGCAGCGGCGTGTCCTCTTCGCCCGTCTCGATGAGCTGCGCGATGCGGCCCAGTTCCGTGCCCATGCCCGTGGCCGTGACCACGGCCCTGGCAGTGCCCGTGGCCACGCTCGTGCCCATGAAAACCATGTTCAAACGGTCCGCCAGCGGCGTCTCGCATGCGCAGGCCGCCCCGGCGTCCTTGTCCACAGCCTCGGACTCCCCGGTCAGAGCCGATTCAACGCACGAAAAAGCCGTTGATGCAAGAAGGCGGGCGTCGGCGGCCACCAGGTCGCCGGCTTCCAGGGCGAGCACATCGCCGGGAACGACTTCGGACGCCGCGACGGCGGTCACGCGCCCGTCGCGCAGCACCTTGGCCTGGGGCGCGGCCATCCTGCGCAGGGCCGCGATGGACTTTTCGGCGTTATACTCCTGATAGAAGCCCATGGCCGCGTTGAGCACGACAATGGCCAGGATGGCGAACGCGTCCACAGCCTCCCCGAGGATCCCGGAGACAATGGCGGCAACCACGAGAATCCAGACGATGAGGCTCCTGAACTGGGCCAGAAGCAGACGCCACAGGCTGACTCCCTCGGAGGCACTTATCTCGTTGGGCCCGCAGGCGCCAAGACGATGGCGCGCCTGGGCGGCCGCAAGGCCCCCGGCCCTTGAACCCAGGGCCGCCAGGACTTCCGAGACAGGAAGCACGTGCCAGGTTCTGTGTTCGTTGCCTGAAAATTCGGTCATGTTCTCTTTCCTGTCGGAACATCTTCGGCCGCCGCACGTCTGCCGAGGATGAATCGGTTGCAAGAGCGCTATGTGTGAAATCGCCTTCACGATAACGCCGGAGAACTTTCAAGGCAATGCGCCCCGATTCTTGGCTTCCCTTGGGGAGAACGGGGCGCATCGCGAATTTCCGTGCCTGCCGCCTCGTCAAAGCACGGCGACAGGCCCGATCTTGCGATCCGTCATTCAGGAAGAACATCCCCGACGCAGGGAATTGTGGGCATCCATGGCGCAGAGCTTGCCGCACATGGTGCAGGTCTTGCCTTCGCTGGCGCGATTTTCCTCCCAGCGGCGCCTGGGCAGATCCTGGTCCAGGGCCGCCGCGAACATGCCATCCCAGTCCAGTTCCTTGCGGCAAACGGACAAAGCGCGGTCCCGGTCCATGGCGCCTGGGACACCCTTGGCGATATCACCGGAATGCGCCGCGATGAGCGTACTGATCACGCCCTGATGCACATCGTCCATGTCAGGCAGGCAAAGATGCTCGGCGGGAGTCACATAGCACAGAAAATCCGCACCGGCCGCCGCCGCTACAGCGCCTCCGATGGCGGCGGTGATGTGGTCGTATCCGGGCGCGATGTCCGTGGTCAAAGGTCCCAGCACATAAAAGGGCGCGCCGTCGCAGATGCGCTTTTGCAACATGACGTTGCCCGCGATCTGATTCAGGGGCATGTGTCCCGGCCCCTCGATCATGACCTGAACACCTCTGGCCCTGGCCCGTCTGCCCAGCTCCCCGATGACCAGCAGCTCCTGGATCTGCGCGGAGTCCGTGGCGTCGCTGACCGCCCCGGGGCGCAGCCCATCACCCAGGCTCAGAGTGACATCGAAGCGAAACGCGATGTCGAGGAGCCTGTCGAATTCCTCCAGCAACGGATTTTCACGGTTGTTGCGTTCCATCCAGGCCGCCAGGAGCGCCCCGCCACGGCTGACGATCCCGGCCACCCGGTCCTGCGCATGCGTCCTTGCCACGGCCTCGCGGGTCACTCCGCAGTGCACGGTGATGTAATCAAGCCCTTCCGCGCACTGCGCCTCGATGGATTCGAGCAGCAAGGACGCGGTCATGGCTTCTATTGATTGTCCGGCATCGACCAGATCGGCGGCCACCGCATACAGGGGAACGGCCCCGACCATGACCGGCGAATGATGAAGGATCGCGCGCCGGGTGGTCATCAGATCGCGGCCCGTGGACAGGTCCATGACGCTGTGCGCTCCGGCCCTGACCGCCACATCGAGTTTGCTCAATTCAATGTCCAGCGCACCCTGCACTCCGGATGTCCCGATGTTGGCGTTGACCTTGGTTTTCAGGCCCGCGCCGATTCCCTCGACGGAAAAATTCCGCCCCACGTTCTTTGGGATGACGATCCGCCCCTGTGCCACGCCATCACGAATGATTTCAGGATCCAGATTCTCCTTCTCCGCCACTACCCGCATTTCAGGGGTAATCGTTCCCTCTCGGGCAAAAATCGACTGTGTCATGTTGACCTCGGTTGAAAATGAAAAAAGCCGCTTTCCAGCAAAGGAAAACGGCCGCACGAGCGTCACCATGTTTTTTCGTTTTCCTACGCTGGAATTATCCAGATCAGGTTCAAAGGGTATAATCTCAGGCTCATGCGAGCCACCCCCAACTTCTGTCGTGATGCTTAGTCGGTTCCAAACCCAAGGTCAACGGCGGGATCTTTCAAGGTGCGGCCCCTGCTATCTGGTCGCGCAGGGCGATTATTTCTTCGCGTAGCGGGTTCTCGCCCGGCAAATCCCGCAGGGCCTCGTCCAAAAGTCTCAATGCCTCGGCTTTCTCGCCAGTTCGAGACAGGACCAGCGCCCGGGTGCTCTTGAAAAGCACGTTACCGGGCTCGATCTTTAGAGCCTGGGCGGACCATTTCAGAGCGTCCCGCTCCTGCCCCAGATTTGTCTGGGCAAAGGCCAGATTGTTCATGGCCTCGGGATTTTCAGGATTTCGTTTCAGGGCCTGTCGGTAACTGGCCGCGGCCTGCGCCCAGTCACCCAGGGCCGCATGCACGTTGCCCAGATTGATGAGCGGCTGATCCCAGGAGCGGTCCTTGGCGGCGGCGGTTTCGTAGGCCATGAGGGCCAGATCAAGTTCCCCGGAAGTCTCGTAGGAGGCTCCGAGATCATTGTGTTCCCTGGCATCCAGCGGATCGGAGAGCACGACTATCCGTGGCGTGGCGCAGCCGGCCAGGGCAAAGGCAATGCAAAAGACAAGACAGCAGGCAAGGCGCACGGTTCACTCCAGAAACAGATATAGTCGGTTCATGCGTTCCCAGCGGTCGAGCAGGTCGCGATTGGGCAGAAACATGTCCCCGCTGGTTCCCACGTGCATGAGCAGCCCGCCGGGATCGTGATCGTATCCATAGACGACCACGTAATGCCCCTGGCTGAACATCTTCGTGCCCATGTCGAGCATGAGGATGACCGGCCCTCCAGAGTCGATCATGGCGCGGACCATGTCCAGGTCGCCGCGCCCGGATCGGGTCGTGAAACCCAGCGAACGGGCATGGTTCTCCATGTCGGGAAGCAGCGAGCGCTCAAGGCCCGGGGTGAAGACGCGGCGCGTCACTTCATCCAGGGCAACGTGCCTGCCGTGAAAAGCCAGCACCGAGGCCAGGGCCGCCGGTCCGCAGTCATTGACCTGGGTCTGGGGAACGAACGGCACCTGAAGCCGCACCGCGCGGGGAAAAGATTCCTGAACCGGCTGAAAGGCGGGACGCTGCAAGCACCCCGCACAGGAGAACACCAGGATCAGGACCAGCGGGCAAAGCGCCCTAGCTGATGACAATGCGCTTGTCGCTTATGTGCAGGATGAGCACGACCAGCAAAATGACCAGCAGGACCGCGATGACCGCCCCGAGAACGCCACCGCCCACGTCGCCGGAGAGACCGGCCAGCTGGTGCAGCTGCTCGTTGGAGAGCGAACCGAGCTTCGCATCCACCTCTTCCGGAGTCAGGCCGTAGTCCGCCAGCCGCTGGGTCACGACCTTGTTCTCCAGTGCGCTCTGGATGGAAGCGATGTCGGCGCCGCGCTCGGACACGATCTCGCCAGAAGACAGGCGGCTTTGCGCCAGAAAGGCCTCGGCGTTGGAAGGAACGAACGCGATAAAGAGATAAGCGACCAGAATCGGCCAGCACACGCGCGTGTTGAAAAACCATTTTTGTCGATTCATGCTTCAAGCCTCCATGAAATGATGTTCACAAGCTCCGCGACCTACCGGCATGCCCAAGCATGCCCAAGCATACCCAAGCATGCCCAGACACAGATTCGACACCTGTCGGACCAAGCACGCAGGAAGGAAAGTAACCCTTTCCTACAGTGCTTGAGGCTTGATAGTCAAACCGGTTTCAAACGTGAACGCCCCTGCGCACGACAAGGACGCCATGGCCAACATCCGGCTTGAACGCTCCTGGCGAACGAGTGGGCCGCAAGATCCCAACCACGAAAAATACGCTCCATGGTTCTGCATTCAATTCGGCAACATGCAAACTTCGGAGAATTTCACAACGCGCCAAACCGACGTATGACAAGTACTCTCCCTGCATCGCGAGTCGACGTGTCACACTTCAAATGTCTTACAAGGAGATCTATTGACATTCGCCAATATTAAGACTTTAGATTTAAAAACTGCATCACCTGTTTTTGAACAAAATTGAAAAAGAGTCTGTGGTTGAAATAGAACGTGATGCATCCTGCAAAAAAGCACTTTCTATTCTCAAACCATCCCAGGAGTGTTCAATGAGCCCCGATCTGGCCAAGCCCTTCATAAGCGCAACCAAGCATGTGCTCTCCGCCGCTGCGGCTCTTGAGGTCGTGGCCGGTCCGCCCTATGTAAAAAAAGACAAGATTGCCTGCGGCTGTGTTTCGGCCTTGATCGGCATCACCGGCGACAAAAAAGGGACTTTCTGCATCTCTTTCGATAAAAACACGGCCGTTTACATAGTCAGGCAAATGCTCGGCGACGCCATCGAGGATGTCGTACAGGACGTGCAGGACGCCATGGGCGAGATCACGAACATGATCTCCGGCCATGCACGGGTCGGATTGGTGAACATGGGCCTGAAACTTCAAGGATCCACACCGTCGGTCATCATGGGAGACAACCACTCCATATCATACCGGACCTCGGCGCGGGCCATCGCCATCCCCTTCTCCTGTCAGGCTGGAAAATTTACCCTCGAATTCTGCTTCGACTAGAACGACGCACGTCTCATAATCATAAAGGAAAAAGCATCGCCACGCCAATGGCGCAGGCACATTCAACCCTATGGCCGGTGAACCGGCTTGCGCCCTCCCTGCCATCCTCCAGGCCCTTTCCGCCCGCACCCTGACTTCCCCAAAGCGATCTCTCGGAAATCCTGCCGATTGGTATCTCCATGCCGTCATTGCCGTTCGACTCCAAAAACAGTAATGACTATCAAGAGTATCCCTTTTTTGCATCCAAACCCACTGGAGCGCCATGTCTTCTCAAGATCAAAATCCACTCGCCGGACAAGGCTGGAATTTCGACAATAGCTACACCCGTCTGCCCGAATCCCTTTTCGTGCGCCAAAAGCCCGTTGCGGTAAAAAAACCGGAACTTGCCCTCCTGAATCGCGAACTGGCGGCGTCCCTGGGCCTTGATGCGGACAGTCTCGACGGTCCGGAAGGGGCCGCCGTTTTTGCCGGAAACAACCTCCCCGCAGGCGCGGATCCCATTGCCCAGGCCTACGCGGGACATCAGTTCGGGCATTTCACCATGCTCGGCGATGGCCGCGCCATTCTTCTCGGCGAACATGTCACCGCGAGGGGCGAACGCTTCGACATCCAGCTCAAGGGCTCGGGCCAGACCCCCTTTTCCCGCCGGGGCGACGGGCGCGCCGCCCTTGGACCCATGCTCCGCGAATACATCATCAGCGAAGCCATGCACGCCCTTGGAATCCCGACGACGCGCAGCCTCGCCGTGGCCACCACCGGCGAACCCGTGCACCGCGAAACAACCCAGGCCGGGGCCATCCTGACCCGCGTGGCGAGCAGCCACATCCGCGTGGGCACCTTCGAATACCTTGCGGCGCGCAACAAGACCGACGATCTGCGCATCCTGGCCGAATACACCATGCGCCGCCATTACCCGGAGCTTGCCGAGGCCAAGAACCCCTTTTTGGAACTGCTGCGCGCGGTCATGGAGGGGCAGGCCCGACTCGTGACCAGCTGGCTGCATGTCGGCTTCATCCACGGGGTCATGAACACCGACAACATGGCCCTGTGCGGAGAAAGCATCGACTACGGCCCATGTGCATTCATGGACGCATACGACCCGGCCACCGTGTTCAGCTCCATCGATCGCGACGGCCGCTATGCCTACGGCAACCAGCCCTCCATCGCCCAATGGAACCTGACCCGCCTGGCCGAAACCCTGCTCCCGCTGCTGCATGAGCGCGAGGAACAGGCCACGGTACTGGCCCAGGAGACCCTGGAGGAATTTCCGGAGATGTTCAGGCGGCACTGGATTGAAGGCATGCGGGCCAAGCTCGGTCTGTTCACGGCCGAGGACGAGGACGCGTCCCTGGCCCGGGAGCTGCTGAAGCTCATGCAGGAAGACGGCGCGGATTACACCCTGACGTTGCGCGGGCTGACGGAAGAGACTCCGGATGGCTCATTCTTCCGCGACACCGGCTTCATGCGCTGGCGTGAGCGCTGGGAAGCACGGCTGGCGCGACAGAGCGAGACGCCCGAGGAGTCGCGCATTCTCATGCGCGCGCACAATCCGGCCGTCATCCCGCGCAACCGCCGCGTGGAGGAAGCGCTGGAAGCGGCAACCCTTAAAAACGACCTTGCGCCCCTGAAGCGGCTTCTGGACGCCCTGTCCACTCCCTTCGAGGACCGACCCGAACACGCGCGCTACCGCGATCCGGCTCCGCTTGACGCCGATTACCGGACATTCTGCGGAACATGACGAGTTGCCCTCAATCATGAGAAAAGCGGATGTGTTCCTCATCGTCGATGATCATGATTCGTGGATGCACTCGCCCTCCTCTTCACGGCCGGACCCAAGGACCGGGAGTTCAACGATGAAGCGCGTGCCCTCGCCGGGACGGGACTCCAAACGCATCCCGCCATCGTGGCTGCGGGTGATGATGAAGTAGGACACGGAAAGGCCGAGCCCCGTGCCCACTCCCGGCGGTTTTGTCGTGAAGAACGGCTCGAAGGCCCGGCGCTGCACTTCGGGCGGCATGCCCGGGCCGTTGTCCTCCACTTCCAGAACCACGCGATCCCCCTCGGTCTTCATGCGCACCACGATGCGCGGCCTTGTGACCTCCGGCCGGGCCGAAGCCATGGCCTGAGCCGCATTGCGCAGCAGGTTCAAAAACACCTGCTCGATTTCGGTCTCCGTGCACCTGACGGCGGGAAAATTATCATCGCACTCCCACACAATCTCTATCCGATTGAAATCATAACTTTTCTTCAGGTCGTAATCGTTACCCGCCAACAGCATGGCCCGCTCGATGACGGCGCGCAGATCGCAAAGCCTACGCTTTGATTCGCTGCGGCGACTGAAATCAAGCATGTGTCGGATGATGTCCGCAGCTCTTACGGAAGCATCCTGGATATTGCGGATGAAATCGTAGAGCCCACGGGTTCGCATATACCGATCGAACAGATCCATATCGAGGCCGATACCTTGGGCCGCCTCGATGTTCTTGGGAAAATCCGGCCTGCTTCTCTGCACGAGGTTCTGGCTGCTGACCATGATGATGCCGAGCGGATTGTTTATCTCATGGGCCACGCCCGCCGCGATGCCGCCCACGGAAATCATCTTTTCACTCTGGATCATGAGCTCCTGCATATGCTTGAACTCCGTGACATCACGCAACACGGCCAGAACGCATTCCTCTTCACCAACGGTCAGAAGCTGACTTGAAAGAACGCACGGAACCGATTTTCCGTCCTTGCAGCCGAGAGAAAAGTCAACGTTGTCGATCTGTCCGCCCTGCTGCATGCGTCGACGAACAACCTCGCGCATGGTCGGATTTGCATAGAGACCCAGATCAAGGGCGGTCTTGCCCACGGCCTCGTCGCGGGCGAAACCTGTCAGCCGGGTGAAGGCCTCGTTGACGTCGATGATCCGTCCCTCGGACAAGTTCATGAGAACGATGACGTCGGGCGAGAGTCTGAACAGACGCGAAAATTTTTCCTCCGACTGCCGCAAGCGCTCTTCCGCCTGCTTGCGATCCGTTATGTCAATGCCGATACCGGTCAGGTAGGTACTGCCGTCGATGACCAGACCCACGCCCGAAAAATAGAAGGGAATGACACGCCCGTCCTTGGTGAGCAACTCGGCCTCGACCATCGCCACGCCATCCCTGAGCCCCCTTTCAAGCGCGGCCCGGATATTGGATGCATGAGGCTCCCGCCCGCCAAACCAGTCGAGAATGTCGCGCCCCAGCAGTTCCCCGGCCGTGAAACCCGTCATCGTTTCATGCGCCTTGTTCCAGCGCACGAGCCGTCCATGGCTGTCGTAAAGAAACAATAATCCTGGCACGCTCTCGAAGATGGCCTGGGTCAGCATCCGCTCCTGGGCAAGTTCCCGCTCGGCCTGCTTGCGGGCGCTGATATCCTCGACCACGCCGTTCAAGAACAGCGGCCGACCTTGGGCGTCCTCCTGAATCGATGCGGTCAACACGCCCTCGAAATGCGTACCGTCCTTGCGCACGAACTCCATCTCCATGCTCAAAGCGCCATCGGAGGCCAAGAGCGCCCGCAAAAAAGCCTCGCGAGACGAAGGTTCCGCATAGACCGAATCGACCCGAAGTCCGCTGGAGGCCAGATATTCGTCCCGGGAAGAGTAGCCGAACATGCCCCCCAGCGCGGCATTGCCCTCCAGCAGTTCCCCGTCCAGGGTGGAGCGAAAGATCCCCACGGGAGAATGATCGAAAATCACTCGGTATTTCCTCTCGCTCTCGGCCAGGGCGGTTACCTGCCGATCGATGGTGCGCCCCATGTCCAGAAACGCACGTACCAGCGGTTCGAACTCCGTGTAATGGGCGCCGGGATCGGTCTGGGTGTACTCTCCACGCGCAAAGGCCCCCACCAGGGAATCAAGGGCCGCGAACGGTGTCTGGAAATAATGGCGCATAAGACGTTTGGCCAGACAGTACTGGGCCAGAATGACGAGCAGGGCTATGCCGCCGCCGGCCAGGCCGATGCCGACCAGGGTCCTTTGCCGGGCGGAATCCGCCAGACCTAGGCGGATGAACCCGATAACCTGTCCGTCATGGCTGATCTCGGCCTCGCGAGTGATGAAAAGCGCCTTGCCGGTATTGTGCGCAAACCATTCTTCACCACGGGCATCCCGCAGTTCCAGCAGACCAACGTTCACGTCCATGCTCGTGGCCTTTGCCACCGCCGACGCGCTTTCCCGGTCAAGGGCCCAGAGCGGAGCTTCAAGGGCCTGAGCCAGGAATGTAATGGTGCTCTCGGCCCGTTCACGCATCTGGTTGCCCACCCGCCACGACAGGAAGAGGAAGACCAGCGTCGAAACGGCAAGAATGATGACCGTGCTCAGAAGTCCCAAAGAAAGGGAGAGACGTTTGGAGAGAGATTTCCTGGGAGCCACGGGAACCGATCCTTGTGGACAGAGGTGTCATGCGCGAAGCAAAGCAGGTTTCGTACCTTCACATAGCGCAAACCTGTTCATCTTTCGAGGAAAAATATTCCCCGCACTTTCGAGTCCAGCCCCGAAAAATCCCCTCGGACAAGGCGCATCCCGCGCCCTGCGCGTAGCGTTGTCCATTGCAACAGGATATCCGCCCTTGTCATTTGTGAATCAAGCGGGTAAGGAACTCTGTCTTTAAACAAAAAACTACTGTAAACAGAGAAGGTATCCGTTTTATATGGCCAAGGAAGAGTCTATCGAAGTTGAAGGTGTCGTCGAGGAAGCCATGCCCAATGCCATGTTCCTGGTTCGTCTGGAAAATGGCCATCAGGTGCTTGGACACATCTCAGGAAAGATGCGCAAGTTCTACATCCGCATCCTGCCCGGTGACAGAGTCAAACTGGAGCTTTCTCCCTATGACCTGACTCGCGGCAGAATCACCTACCGCTTCAAATAATCCCCCCTGTCGAGAATTCCCGGCACGCGCAATTCAACGCGTGCCGTTTTTTTGTCGCCGGATCCGGCCTGGCAAACACCCTTGTCATCCCCCGGCCCCTGCCGTACCCATGAGCTTATGCCGGAAATAGATCTTCACACCCACTCCACCGCGTCCGATGGCACGTTAAGTCCTTCGGAACTCGTCGCCGCGGCCGTTGCCGCGCGCCTCAAGGCCATCGCCCTGACCGACCACGACACGGTCATGGGGCTGCCCGAAGCCTGCGCCGCAGGACGTGAACTCGGCCTGGAGGTCATCGGGGGGTGCGAACTGAGCGTTGAATTCGAACGTGGCAGCATGCACCTGCTGGGTCTGTGGCTGCCCCAGCACCCGCCGCGTCTGCAAGCCACCCTAAACCGCCTGAGCGACCTGCGCACGGCGCGCAACGAAAACATCATCGCCAACCTGAACTCCTACGGTGTGGACATCACCCGCGCCGAACTGGAAGGCATCACCACCGGCGGCTCCATAGGTCGCCCCCATTTCGCGCAACTGCTGGTGCAAAAAGGCTTCGCGATCAACTTCCAGGATGCGTTCCTGAACTGGCTGCGGCCGGGCACCAAGGGCTACGCACCCAAGGAAAAACTCCGCCCCCGCGAGGCCATCGAGCTCTTAAAAGACGAACAGGCCACGGTCATCCTGGCCCATCCCTGCACGTTGAAGCTCGAAAAGGACGAGGTGGAGAACGTGCTGCGCGAGCTCAAGGACTTCGGCCTCGACGGCGTGGAGGTCTTCTATTCCATGCACACCCAGGCCCAGACAAATTTCTACGCGGGCCTTTGCAACAAGCTGGAACTGCTCCCGAGCGCGGGCTCGGACTTTCACGGCGACAACAAGCGAGGCATCGCCCTGGGGCGTGGCAAGGGCGGCCTGCGCCCCTCCTACGAACTGGTGCGGCGCATGAAGGAAGCACGGCAAAAACTCGGTTTTCAATTTCCAACCTGCTCGTAACCCATGACACCATCCCCCGAACTTCTCGTCCCTGTCGGCAGCCCGGACAAACTGGCCACGGCCCTGCGCTACGGCGCCGACGCCGTGTATCTTGGCGGCCAGTCCCTGAGCCTGCGCGCCAAAAGCGATGGCTTCTCCTTCCCTGAACTTGAAAATGCGGTCAAAGAGACGCACCGTCACGGGGCCAAGGTCTACTTCACGCTGAACCTGCTGGCCTGGGAAGAACACCTAAGCGACGTGGAACGGTATCTGGAAGAGATCGACGCCTGCAACGTGGACGGCATCATCATCGCCGATCCCGGCATCGTGGCCATGGCCCGAAAAAGAATTCCGCACATTCCCATCCACCTCTCCACCCAGGCCAATACGTCAAACTCCGCTTCGGCCATGTTCTGGCGGGATCAGGGCGTGCGCAGGGTCAACGTGGCCAGGGAACTTGGCGCCGGTCGCATCCGGACCATGGCGCAAAAAGTGCGGGATCTTGAGCTTGAGGTGTTTGTGCACGGAGCCATGTGCATGGCCATTTCGGGTCGCTGCCTGCTGTCCGCGCACCTTAACCAGCGTTCGGGCAACCTGGGCATGTGCACCCACCCCTGCCGCTTCGATTACAAGATCACGGCCGTCCGCCTGGAAGAACGCCTGCGCCCGGGCCAGGACATGTGGGAGGTTTGCGAAGACGAGCAATACACGCAGATCATGGGCGCCCAGGATCTGTGCCTGATCAAGTACCTGCGCTGGTTCCGGCAGGTGGGCATTCACAGCCTGAAAATCGAGGGTCGCATGAAGACGCCGTCCTACCTGGCCCAGGTCACGGACATCTACCGCACGGCATTGAACGACCTGGAGCAGGGGGCGTTTCGCCCCGCACTGTACCTCGAAGAATTACAGCAACTCGGCACGCGGCCGCTCTCGACCGGATTCTTCACCCCCGAGCGCATCACCCTGTGCCCCGCCCTGCCCAAAAATCTCAAGAAGAATATCGTCGCCAAACTGATCGAACCCGTGCGTCCTGGGCTGTGGCTCATGGACGTCAAGTGCCGCTTCCAGGTCGGCGACCCTCTTGAGATCGTGCTCCCCGGACTGCGCCGCCCGCTGCTGGCCTCCGGAGACTATGGCGTGGAAAAAGAGGAAGGCTTTCACCTGAGCACCGCGCACAGCGGACTGCGCCTGCTCCTGCATTGCGATCACCCGGAACTTGAACCGGGCATCTTCCTGCGCGCCCACCTGCCCGACGCCCACAACGGCCAGGGGAGCTGATACCATGACCGATACGCCCATGCGCATCTGGGTTGACGCCGACGCCTGCCCCAGGGTGATCAAGGACATCCTCTACCGTGCGGCCGACCGGCGCAAGGTACGGCTCATCCTGGTGGCCAATTCGCGCTTCCCCGTGCCCAAATCCGAATTCATCGATTTCATGCAGGTCGGCGCGGGATTCGACAAGGCGGACCTTGCCATCGTGGAACAGGCACGTGACGGGGATCTGGTCATCACCACCGACATTCCGCTGGCCGCGGGGGTCATCGAAAAAGGCGGACTGGGCCTGAGTCCACGGGGCGAAATGTTCACGCCGGACAACATCCGCAGCCGACTGACCATGCGCGATTTTCTGGACGAGATGCGCGGCAGCGGGGTCATGACCGGCGGACCTTCGGCCCTTAGCGCCCGCGATCGGCAGGAATTTTCCAACCAGCTGGATCGGCTGCTTACCGGACGCGGATACTGATCCGGACGGGAGCAACGGCCAAAATGGACCGGATGGACCGCGCGGACCGGAAAAGCAGGGTCGGCATTCAGTCGTTGCCCAGGAGGTAACGCAACTGGGCAACGGATCGGCCCGTGCGTTTGGCCAGGGCCTGCAGGGCTTCAAATTCGGGACGGGCGTAACGCTCCCCTTCCATGATGGTGTCCTTGGCGTCCACATCGCCCCAGGGCGTGGGCCGCTTGGATGCGGCACGCGGCAGCACGGCGCGGGTCGTCTCGGTCATGCGCAGTCCCAGGCTCATGGTCTGGGCAAAGGTCAGGTCGCGGATGCGGGCCAGATCCCCGGGCCTGCACAGCACCTGCAAAAGTCCCCCGGGCCGATTTTTCTTCATCACACCGGGCAGAAAAAGCACATCCAGCGCCCCGGCATCAAGCAACGCTCCAAAAACCCCGCCTATCTCCTCCCCCGTGAGATGATCGACATTGGTCTCAAGCACCGTCACCCGCTCCAGCCCCGGCCCGTCCCCGGCCAGAAGCAGCACGCGCAGGCCGTTGACCGTGGGCAGCTCCATGGTCCCAAGGCCAAGCCCTGAGCGTTCAAGACATCCAGAGGGACCCGACGTGAACTCGTCGACCATCCGGTCCAGCAGCAGCGCGCCCGTGGGCGTGATCAGTTCCCCGACAAGCTCCGTCGGGTACACGGGCTTTCCCTGCAAAAGGACTGTCGTTGCCGGGGCAGGCAACGGCATGAGCCCATGCGCGCACTGTACCGTGCCCGAAAACCAGGGCAGACGGGAGCAGGTCACGCGGCTCACACCAAGCACCTCCAGAACCCAAAAGGCCCCGACCACGTCGACCAACGTATCCACGGCTCCAACCTCGTGAAAATGCACATCCGCCACCGCGCAGCCATGCACCCGCGCCTCGACCTCGGCCAGGCGTTCAAGGGCGCCCTCGCTGCGTGAGCGGACATTCTCCGAAAAAGGCAAGGCCCGCACAATGGCCGTCAGGTCGGCCAGATGCCGCAGGGGCTGGGCATGGGGCGCGGCAATGTGCATGCGCTTGCCGCGTATGCCCTTGTCCCGGGCTTCGCGGGCCGTGATTTCGACATCGACTCCGGCCGTGGCAAAGGCGGCGCGCAAGGGGGACAGGTCAACTCCCAGATCGGCCATGGCCGCCAGGAACATATCGCCGGCGATCCCGGCTGGACAATCAAGATGCAACTCGGGCATGTGTTTCCTCATAATTCGTGACGTGTACAGCCAGGGGGTATCACATGAAAATCGCCGCAGTTCAACTGTCCGGATTTCCAGGAGATGTGCGCGGCAATCTGGACAAGATCCGCGCCGCGGTCCGGGTGGGGGCCGAAGCGTCCTGCCGCCTGCTGCTCTTTCCGGAAATAGCGGACCTCGGCTACGACATGCCGGCCATCGCGCTTGCCGGCCACGACTGGTGGCCCCGGGTCCGGGACGAACTCTCGGGACTGGCGCGGGAGCATGAACTCTGCCTGGCCTGCGGCGTGTGCCTGCCCGGTCCGGGCGGACTGGCCAACGCGCTGGTGGCCTTCGGCCCGAAAGGCGACATCCTGGCCACGTACCGCAAAATCCATCTCTTCACGGCCACGGATGCCGACGAAACCGAGGTCTTCAGTCCCGGCGACGAGATCGTCTGTTTCGACTTCGAAGGAATCCATTTCGGCCTCTCCGTGTGCTACGATCTGCGCTTTCCGGAACTTTACCGGGCGCAGGCGCTCGGCGGATGCCAGGCCCTGCTCCTGGCCTCGGCCTGGCCAAAGGCGCGTATCGACATCTGGCAGACCCTCTGCACAGCCCGGGCCCTTGAAAACCAATGCTATCTCCTGGGCGCCAATCGGGTCGGAAGCCAAGGAGCCTTCCCCTTTGGCGGACGGTCCCTCTTCGTCACACCCGGCGGCGAAATCACCCTGGCGGACGAGATGCGCGAGGGGCTGACCCTGGGCAGCATCGACCTGGCCGAACTGACCGACATACGTCGGAACATCCCGGCCCTCAATCATCGAAGACCCGAAATCTATGCCGAAGTTGCCTGCAATTCGACACGGAGCCTTTGACGGAATGCCGAAAAGGTATTATCGCGTGAACAACTTACATGCAATTTTCATTGCCTTGAAAACAACACTGCCTCATCAAGGGCGGCAACCCGCCTCCAAGGAGAAATAACATGATCATAAAGGAATGGATGACCAAGGACGTTATCACGGTGGACCCCGAAACCTCCATGATGCGAGCTGCCAAGCTGATGAAGGAAAAAGGCATCCGCCGTCTGCCCGTGGTCGATGAAAAGGGCAAGGTGCTCGGAATGCTCAGCGACCGCGACGTGAAGGAGGCCTCCCCTTCCAAGGCCACGACCCTTGACGTTCACGAACTCTACTACCTGCTCTCCGAGATCAAGGTCAAAAACATCATGACCCCGAATCCCATAACCATCAAGGATTCGGACACGGTGGTGAAGTGCGCGGCCATCATGCACGACAAGAAAATTTCCGGCCTGCCCGTGCTGAACGACAAGGACGAACTGGTCGGCATCATGACCCAGAACGAAGTCTACAGCGTACTCCTGAGCATCACCGGCGTTTACCATGGCGGCATCCAGATCGGACTCAAGCTCTCGGATGAACGCGGCAGCCTGAAGGAAGTGCTCGACTGCGTTCGCGGACACAAGGCCCGCATCAGCTCCATCCTGACCTCCTACGACAAGGTCGAGAAAGGCTTCCGCCAGGTCTTTATCCGCATCATGGACATGGACAAGTCCGCGCTGAACGAACTGCAGAAAGAACTGACCGAAAAATACAACCTGACCTTCTGGGTTCGGGACAACCTCAACTAAATCCGCTCGCCATTACCCCGGGGCCCGTGGACACGTTCACGGGCCTCGTTCATGTCGGCAGGAGCATCCAGGCAGGAGCATCCATGGAAGAGCATTATCCCATCAAGGACACCTTCGTCGAAATCACCAACACCTTGCAGGCAGCCCTGGACACGGATTACGTCCTCGGCCTGCTTTTCGCCACGGCTCTCATTTCCTTCATTATCGGCCGCATGAGCAAATAAGCTCCAGGTTACGTCTGGATCAAGGCTTTTTCGAATTCCCGCCATTTGTGCGGGAATTCCTGTTTCCGGAGTCCGCGTTACAGGCCAGGCGTGGGCAGAATGCCAGCGCCGAGGCGGCCAGGCGCGTCTGGCTGCCCAGGCCCTCGTGCAGAATCAGGGGAGGATGCACCGCAAGGCCCGGCCCTCCGTTCTTGAGGGCCCGCACAAGCACCAGCCGGGCCGTGCTGTCATGGCGCTGGTGCACGAACAGCACCTCCTTGGGCTGAAGCCGGGAGGCACGCAGCAGATCCAGCAGCTCGTCAATTCTTTCGGCCAGATGGATGAAGACGCAACTCTTGCGGTTGCGCACCAGATACCCGGCGGCCCGCACAAAATCCGAAAGCCCGGCCCGATGCTCGAAGCGTGCCAGCGTCTTGCTCTCGTCCGGGCAGATCCGGCCCCGGCCGGGATCGCGGTACGGCGGATTCGAGAGCACCAGATCCATGCTTTCAGGTGCAAGGCCCCACGGCCCGCAGGCGTCGGCCCGAAGCAGGGCGAAACGCTCCTCAAAACCCAGACGGCGGACATTTTCGCGTGCATGGCGCAGCATGTCCGGATTCAGGTCCAGGCCGATCCCAAAAAAATCGGGGTGGTTCAGGGCCAATCCAAGCCCCACCACCCCGCATCCGGTCCCCAGGTCCAGAACCCGGCCACGCACCCGCTCCCGCCCGGCAAAGGCGGCCAGGAGCAGCGCGTCCATGGAAAAACGAAAACCCGACTCCGGCTGGGAGAGCCCGCGCGGAAAATTCCGCCGGGCCTGTTCCTCGGCCGTCGTGGTCATGCTATTTCAGGACGGCGCGCAGCCGCTCCATGGCCTCCTGAACGTTGGCCAGGCTGTTGAAGGCGGAGATGCGGATATAGCCTTCGCCGCAGGAGCCGAAGCCAGCGCCCGGAGTGCAGACCACGGCGGCCTTGTTTAAGAGCATGTCGAAAAAGTCCCATGAGCCCATCTTGCCGTCGATCCAGACATAGGGCGAATTCTCGCCGCCAACGCAATCGTAGCCAAGCGCGGTCATTTCCTTGCGGATGATGGCCGCGTTGTTCAGGTAGTGATCCACCAGCGCCCGGGACTGCGCCTTGCCCTCGGGCGAATAGACGGCAGCGGCGGCTCTTTGCACAGGATAGGACACGCCGTTGAACTTGGTGGTGTGGCGGCGGTTCCACATGGCGTGAAGGCTGTGCGCGCCCCCCTGGCCGTCGTAGGCCATGCAGGTCTTCGGCACCACGGTGAAGGCCAGGCGCGTGCCCGTGAATCCGGCGGTTTTGGACAGGGAGCGGAACTCGATGGCCACCTCGCGCGCGCCTTCGATCTCGTAGATGGATCTGGGCAGCTCGGGATCGCGGATGAAGGCCTCGTAGGCGGCATCAAAAAGGATGAGCGCCTTGTTCTCGCGGGCATAATCCACCCAGGCCTTGAGCTGGGCCCTGGTGATGGTCGCGCCGGTGGGGTTGTTGGGGTAGCACAGATAGATGAGGTCCACGGGCTCGCCGGGCAGTTCGGGAATGAAGCCGTTTTCCCGGGTGCCGTCGAGGTAGACGAGGCCTTCGTAGCGGCCGTCCACGTTCTGCCCGGTACGACCGGCCATGACGTTGGTGTCCACGTAGACCGGATAGACCGGATCGGGGATGGCGATGCGGATGTCTCCGGCGAAAAGCTCCTGGATGTTGCCGGTATCGCACTTGGCTCCGTCGCTGACAAAAATCTCGTCTCCGGAAATGTCCGCCCCGCGCGACTGGAAATCCTCTTTTGCGATCAGGTCGCGCAGAAAATCATAGCCCTGCTCCGGGCCATAGCCACGAAATGTTCCGGCGTCAGCCATCTCGTCCACGCCCTTGTGAAAGGCCGCCACGACCGCTTCGGGCAGGGGCTCGGTCACGTCGCCGATGCCGAGACGGATGATCTTCTTGTCGGGATTGGCCTGCTGGAAAGCGGTCACCCGCCGGGAGATGTCGGCAAAAAGGTAGGAGGCTTTGAGCTTGAGATAGTTTTCATTGATGCGGATCATATGTGGTCCTCACTGGTCGGTTTTTCTGTGGTGAATGGAAGCGGGAAGCCTAACGTCAAAGCGCGCGCAGTTCAAGTCAGGCTCTTTTGCGCCATGCCCGCCTGCCCAGCACGTTGGCGAAAAGCCGCGCCTGGCTTACGTTCAGGAGCAGGGCCGCCCCCATGTACAGGGCCGCCCAGACGGGAATGAAGAGCAAACAGAACGGGCCGAGCCGGGTGCTCATCCAGCATCCGGCGAGCATGACCAGGCTCAGGGCGAACGAGATGACCATGTCGCGATTCACGCGGAACCAGGCTCCGCAATGCCGCCGCAGCAGGAAACCAAGGAGCACCACGTTGATCCAGGCCGACAGGGACGAGGCCAGGGCCAGGCCCACGTGCCCCAGCACCTGCATGCCGGTGTAGCCGGCAACCACGAAAACGCACAGACTGCCCAGGGCCACGCGCACCGGGGTTTTGGTGTCGCCCAGGGCATAGTAGGCCGAGGCCAGGGAGCGCACGCTCGAAAAGGCGGGCAGCCCGACCACGTAGCCAAGCAGGGCCATGGCCGTGCCATGCACCGCCGCCGAGGAAAACTCCCCGCGTCCGAAGAGCAGGTCCACCAGGGGCAGCGACAATCCGGCCAGGCCCGCGGCGGCGGGCAGGTTCACGAACAGGGTCAGGCCCAGGGAGGTGGACAGTGTTTCGCGGAACTCCGTGCGTTTCTCGGGTGCGGCCAGGATGGACAGCGAAGGCAGGGTGGCCACGCCCACGGCCACGCCGAAAACGCCCAGGGGAAACTGAAAGAGCCGGTCCGCGTAATAGAGGTACGACACGGAGCCCTCAGGCAGAAAGGAGGCCATCCCCGTGCTGATCAGGATGTTGATCTGGTACACGGCCGAGCCCAAAATGGTGGGCAGCATGAGCGTGCCGATGCGCCGCACGCCCGGTCCCGTCGGCTCCACCGGCCCGACCCAGGAAAAGCCCTTGGAGCGCAGGATGGGCTGCTGCAGGAGCCACTGCCCGACCCCGGCCACAAGCACGCCCCAGGCCAGATACACGGCCACGTTTCCGCCGACCTTTATGGCCAGAAGGCTGGCGCTGATGAGCACGATATTGAGAATGCACGGAGCCAGGGCCGGGATGAGAAAATGCCCCATGCTGTTCAGGATGCCCATGCACAGGGCCACTCCGGAGATGAACAGGATGTAGGGAAAGCAGATCTGGACCAGGCTCGCGGTCAGCTCGAAAAGCTCCGGCCGCTTGGCCGCGAAACCCGAGGCGATGAGCAGGGTCACGGCCTTGGGGAAGAGCAGTACGAAAACGGTCAGCAGGCCGAGGATGACCAGCAGCCAAAGCTGGATGGACCTGGCCAGCACAAAGGCCGCCTCGTTGCCCTCGCTCTGCCGGATTTTGACGAAGGTGGGCACGAAGGCCATGGTCAGGGAGCCTTCGGCAAAGAGACTGCGGAGCAGGTTGGGGACACGAAAGGCCACGAAAAACGCGTCGGCCAGCACGGACGCGCCCAGGGCGTAGGCCATGATCAGATCACGCACGAGCCCGAGCACCCGGCTCAGCATGGTGGCGCCGGAAACGATGGATGCGTTCTTGGCGATGGTTCGATTGGTGGACAAGTCAAGCTTCCAGAATGCTAGAGAAATGGGGATCGAACTTCTTGAAACGCCTTTGTTTATCCGCCGGGACCAGACGAGTCCACCAGGATTTGCCGGGAAAAAATCGTGGGCTCCGGGCGCATCACCCGCGCCGAAGCGACCCGCGCCCTAGCCCGCCGCATCCACCATGCCCTGATAGTCCAGAAGAACTATCTCCCGGCCCCGGGCCTCTATCAGTCCATCCTGACACAACCGCGCAAGGACGCGGGAAATGGTCTCCGGCGTGGTCCCCAGAATCTTGGCCACTTCCTGCCGGGAGACCGAGAGAGTCACACGGGGGGCGGCCTCGCCCCGGACCCGTACGGCATGCAGCAGAAAGGACGCCACGCGCTGATGGATGCTGCGCAAGGCCAGGTCCTCGATCATTTGATATGAATGCATCAGGCGGGTGTTGAGCACGAGCACGATATTGAGCAGCACCTGGGGCGAAAGGCGCAGCTGCCGCGCCATGCTCTCTCCGGAAAAGGCGATCACCTCGCAGGCCGTCATGGTCAGGGCGCTGACCGGCAGGACCTTGGCCCCGTAAAGCGTGCACAGGCAAAAAGGGTCGCCCTGCTCCACCAGATAGACCGTCTGGTCCCGTCCTTCGGCCGTGCTGCGGAAAAGTTTGAGCATGCCTGAATGCAGCACATGAAAACGTCTGGCCTCGTCGCCCTGGTGAAACACGAACTCACCGGGAGCAAAGGTTTTCCAGACCGCATCCCGCGCCAGTCCGGCCAGTTCCTGGGGGGAGAGGCCCTGCAACAGGCTCATTTCTTCCAAGGCCCGAATGATTTCCACGCATTTCCCTCCTGAAACTTGACGGCCGTCAAGACGCTTCGGCCGCACCTTGGGTATAAGTTTTCATCAAAATAGAGAACCCCCGCGCCCTGGAACCCGAAGAAGCATCTTTTGCCAAACAGGAGGATGTCATGACTATCGCTCGTCGGCAATTTCTCAAATCAGCCGGTCTGGGCATAGCCGCCATGGCCGCGGCTCCGGCCCATGCATGGGAATCCAAGGCCCCGGACGATCCGCTCGGATGTCTGGTGGACGTGACTCGCTGCATCGGCTGCCGCAAATGCGAGCTGGCCTGCAATCAGGTCAACAACCTGCCCGCGCCCGAGAGCTCCTTCGAGGACATGCGCGTGCTCGACGCCAAGCGCCGCCCCACGGCCGGAGCCTACACGGTCGTGAACCGCTATTATCCGGGGCCTGTCGGAGAACGCGGCGAGCTTGTGCCAAGCTTCGTCAAGGTGCAGTGCATGCACTGCCAGGATCCGGCCTGTGTTTCGGCCTGCGTCACCGGTGCACTGTCCAAAAAAGAGAATGGCACGGTGCACTACGATGTGGACCGGTGCATCGGCTGTCGCTACTGCATGATCGCCTGCCCGTTCGAGATTCCGGCCTACGATTTCCACGATCCTCTCACCCCGCAGGTGCGCAAATGCACCTTCTGTCTCGACCGGCTCGAAGAGGGCAAGAATCCCGGATGCGCCTCCATCTGTCCCACCGAGGCCATAACGTTCGGCAAACGCTCGACGCTTCTGGATCTGGCCCGAGGGCGCATCGAAAACGACCCCAGCCGCTACGAGAACCACATCTACGGCGAACATGAAGGCGGCGGCACGAGCTGGATGTACATCGCGGGCACCCCCTTCGCCAAACTCGGTTTCCCCGGCGTCCCCCTGGAGCCCCTGCCCCGGCGCAGCGAAACCATCCAGCACGCCCTCTTCAGCTACCTCTGGTCCCCCGCCCTGCTCTTCGGTGGGCTGGCCCTGACCATGAAAATGCTCACGGGCGAAAAATCAAATCCGGACAAGGAGTAAGCTCATGCATCACCCTCGACCCATCGACCGTCCCTTCTGGTCCCCGGGCGTCCTGGTCCTGCTCGGAGTCATGCTGGCCGGAGGCGTGGCCCTCATGGTCCGCTTCATCTTCGGCCTGGGCTACGCCACCAATCTCTCCAACACCAACCCCTGGGGCATCTGGATCGGCATGGACGTCGCGTCCGGCGTGGCCCTGGCCGCCGGAGGGTTCACCACCGCCGCCCTGGCCCACATCTTCGGCCGCCATGCCTACGAGGCCGTGACCCGTCCCGCGCTCTTGACCGCCGCCCTGGGTTACACCTTCGTCGCCTTCGCCGTATTTGTCGATATCGGGCGTTCCTGGGCCATCTGGAAACCCGTCTTTTTCCACAATTACAATTCGGCCCTCTTCGAAGTGGCCATGTGCGTCATGATCTACCTGAGCGTGCTCTGGATCGAGATGGTCCCGATCCTGGCTGAAAAATGGGGCTCGAAGATCAGGATCCTGGGCTGGTTCAATCGCAAGCTCTCCTCCTTCATGTGGATTTTCATCGTGCTTGGCGTTGTGCTGTCCTGCATGCATCAGTCGAGCCTCGGCACGCTCATGGTCATCGCCCCGACCAAGATCCACGCCCTGTGGTACACGCCCTTCCTGCCCCTGCTCTTTCTACTCTCGGCCTTCGCGGTGGGCTATCCCATGGTCATCGTCGAAACCAACCTGGCCACCACGTCCCTCGGGCTCTCAAGCGAGATGGAGGTCCTGGCGCCGCTGTCGCGCTTCACCATCGTCACCCTGGGGCTGTACATGTCGCTCAAGCTCTGGGACCTTGTGCATCGCGGAGCCCTGTCCCTGGCCTTTGAAGGAAGCCTCGCGGCCAACAGCTTCCTGGCCGAACTGGGGCTTGGCGTGATCCTGCCCTGGACTCTCCTGCTGTTCCCGTCGGTGCGCAGATCGCGGCGCGGGCTCTTCTTCGCCGCCCTGCTCATTGTCGGCGGCGTGCTGCTCAATCGGGTCAACGTCTTTCTGGTGGCCTACACCCCGCAAACCGGGACAATCCCGTATTTTCCGTCCATCGGCGAAATTCTCGTCACGGCGGGAGCCGTGGCGACGATCATGTTTCTGTACCGGACGCTCGTGACCTTTGCGCCGGTCCTGTCCGCACCCAAGCACGAGGAGATGACGCGATGAAAACATCCAGACGGGCACGACTCACCCTGGCCATGCTCTGCGCGGCCGTCATCATCATCGCGGCTGTGATCCTGCCAGATTTGGCCGTCACGGCTCCGGAACAGGGCAAACCATTGGGGCCAGTGGAGAAAATCCGCACACCTCGCAACCCGAGGCCCGAGGACTGGCAAGCGCCGGATCACGCCGCCGCCCTGGAGCGCGCCAAGGCCCCACGCGAATTCGTGGCCAAGGTCAAGAGCGAGGACCCCAAGCTGCGCCAGATCAGATTCAAGAATCTGGGGCTGGGCGTCGGCGACATCAAATACTCGTACATGATTCTGGACAGTCCGCTGGTCAACACCTTTGAAAATCTCTACGGACCGGCGCGCTTCATGCATTCCAAACACGCCGCCAGCCTCGGCGGCGACTGCGCCCTGTGCCACCACGCCAGCCCCGAAGGATCCGACGCGGGCATCGACAGGCTGTCCGAGACCGTGGCCTGCCGCACCTGCCATCAGGAGTCCTTCAACCCCGCGCACCCGGAACGCATCGGCCTCAAGGCGGCCTACCATCAGCAGTGCATGGGATGTCATGAAGAGATGAACAAAGGTCCCATCGACTGTGTTGGCTGTCACGCCAAGCGCGTCCCCGACCACAAGGATCTGGTCAGGCTCCCCGACGATCCGACCCCCATGGAGGTCACGCAGGAATGTCTGCGCTGCCATCAGAAAGCCGGCGAGGACATGATAAAAAGCGCCCACTGGCTTTGGAAAGGCCCGTCACCCTACACTGTCGAACGCCAGAAGAAGGTCATGAGCGGCAAGGCCACCGACACCCTGAACAACTTCTGCATCGCCCTGCCCTCCAACTGGCCCCGCTGCACCTCCTGTCACGCGGGATACGGGTGGAAGGACGAGACCTTCGACTTCACGGACATGACCAGGGTCGACTGCCTGGTCTGTCACGACGCCACGGACAGCTACCACAAATCCCCGCCCGCGGCGGGCATGCCCGCTCCCGAGGTGGATCTCAAGTTCGTGGCGGAGAACGTCGGCAAGACCAACCGCAACACCTGCGGCAACTGCCATTTCCAGGGCGGCGGCGGGGACGCGGTCAAGCACGCGGACATGTGCGCGGTGCTGCGCTATCCCGAACGCAACTGCGACGTGCACATGGGCGGCTACGATTTCACCTGCACCGATTGCCACGCGGCCGCGAACCACAAGATTCGGGGACGCAGCACCTCCCTGCCCGTGGCCGAGGGCTCGCGCACCTGCGAAGACTGCCACACCAGCAAGCCCCACTACGGGGACAGCATGCTCGACTTTCACCTTAACAAGCACACCGACGCAGTGGCCTGCAACACCTGCCATTCACCCGTCTACTCCAAATGCAAGGCCACCAAGACCTGGTGGGACTGGTCCGAAGCCGGAGACAAGTCACGCGAGCCAGTCAAGGACAAGTATGGCATGGAGGACTACAATTGGATGAAAGGCAGCTTCGAATGGAAGGAGGCCAAAAAACCCGTGTACGCATGGTACAATGGCTACATGGAGCGCCTGCTCCTGGGCGACGTCATCGCCCCCGAGGCCATGGGCTTCGCACCCGGCGACAGCCTGTCCGCCGAAGAGCGCCGCAGCCTCCCCGTGACCAACATCACGGCTCCCGTGGGCAGCATACGGGATCCCTCGTCCAAGATCTTCCCCTTCAAGCTCATGGACGGGATTCAGCCCGCCGACGCCAAGCACAACTATCTCCTGGTTCCGCACCTCTACCCGACATCGCCGGACGACAAATCCGCCTACTGGAAAAACCTCGACTGGCAAAAGGCCTTCGTGGACGGCATGAAGGCGGCCGGGCTGCCCTACAGCGGGGAATACGCCTGGGTACGTACCAACATGTACTGGGGCATCAAGCACGAGGTCATGCCCAAGGAGATGGCCCTGTCCTGCGTGCAGTGCCACGAGAGCCTAAAGGGAGAGAAAACCTGTGATCGATGCCATCAGGACAGGCGCGACGTGGATTTCAAGAAGCTGACCGTATCCGGCACCGACTTTGGCAAGATGCTCTCCCAGGGCCGCGATGTGGCGGAACTGGTCGGCGTCACCGATTACATCGACTTCAAGGCCCTCGGCTACAAGAGCGACCCGATCCTGAGCGGCGGACGTTTCACCAAGCTGCCGCTGGGACGTACCGAACCCTGAACCGAAGCGGCCTCCGGGGACCTTCCCGGAGGCCGCTTTTCCCTCCTCGAAGCATCGCCGTTCATACAAAAATACAGGTCCAAGACCGCAAGCCCGTTCTGGACAGGGTCTCGGTTCCACCGCTACATTGTCCTTCATGAACACCTTACAGCTCCCCACCCTCGCCAAGCTCCTCGTTCTGCTCGTCATTCTCGGAGGCTGCGCCGGTCGCCAACCGGCACCGGGCCTCACGACCTCGTTCTCCATTCCGGACGCCGCCAACCCCAACGCGGTCGAACTAAAAGCCTTCGAGAACATGTATCTTGATGATCCGGAAAAATCCCTTGCCGCGCGCTTTCTGCTGGACAACCTGCCCCCGGCCGACAGGCTGTCCATGGATGCCGATGCGCTGAGCGAAAACCTGGACTATGCATTCCTGGCGCGAGATGCCATGCCCTGGGGCAAAGCAGTGCCCTGGGGCACCTTCCTGCACTACGTCCTGCCGCACCGCGCCAGCCAGGAGCCCTTCCAACCCCACCGGGCCATGCTCTTCGCCGAACTGGCCCCGCTGTGCGCCACGGCCGGAAGCATGGAGGAAGCGCTTGCTCGCGTTGGCAAGTGGTGCGCGCAAAAGGCCCAATACCGCCCCACCTCCCGCCGCGACCTTGGAGTCATGTCCATCCTCGACGCCGGATATGGCCGCTGCGAGGAAACGAACATCCTCTTTCTGGCGGCGGCCCGCGCCGTGGGCCTGCCGGTGCGCCAGGCCATGGTTCCGTGGTGGCAGCATACCGACGGCAACCATGCCTGGGTCGAAGCCTGGACCGGGGACGGCTGGAAATTCCTGGAAAGCGGGACTGAATTTTCCGCCCTGAACCAGACCTGGTTCGCGGCCGAGACGCCACGCATGGCCAAGGTCGTGGCGTATGTCTTTGGCCAGCCCCAGGACCCAGCGGTGTACCGCATGGGTACCGGCTTCGCCCTCGTCGACAACACCTCTGCCTACACGCGGGGCACCCCGGTCCAGGTCAGCGTGCGCATGGCCGACGACCAGCCCGATGCGGGCCGCGACGTGTTCTTCTGCGTCTATTCCCTGGGCGGTCTACGGCCCGTGACCAAGGCCGTCACCAACGACAGCGGCATGGCCAGGGTCGTCCTCGGTCCCGGGATCTTTTTCGTCTCCTGCGTGGCCGACGGCGGTCTCGCCTGGACCCTGCTCGACACCCGGGACATGGACGAAACGCGAGTCCGGCTCCAGGCCGACGCTCCCCGCCCGCTCCCCGAATCCATCCGCTTTTCCCATCCCGGCCCCGCTGAAAACGCTTTCAATATCTCGACGAGCACAAGGCTCAAACGCCTGCGCAAAGAGCGCGAGCAGCGCTGGGAGCCATTTCTGCGCGACCTGCCGGCACCGCTGCGCGAACGTCTGGCCCTTTCGGGAGAGCGCACCCCGCACTGGCTGCGCCTTCTGAATCAGCCCGCCGGTCCGTCCACGCCCTGGCTCGTGCCCATGCTGACCGGCCTCGACGACAAGGACCTGCTGCAAGCCGAACCAGACAGCCTGCCCCGCGACATCGAACTTGCGGCCTTTGCCAGGGAGGCTTCGGCCAAGGCCAAGCTCTCCTATGACGACGAGATCTTCACCCGCTTCGTGCTCTCCTCCAGGCTCCATCTTGAACCATGGTCACCATGGCGCGCCCAGTTGTTTCCGTGGCTCGAAAAATCCATTGGCCTGCCCCTCGAAAAAAAGATGCAGGCCATCCGGACCCGCATCGACGACCTGCCCATCCTGCCGACAACCCTCTTCGGCCCGCCCCTGACCCCAGGGCAAACCCTTGCAGGCGGCTTTTGTTCCTCGACTTCGGACAAGGCGGTGCTGGCTGCGGCAGCCTTGCGCACCATGGGCGTTCCGGCCCGCTGCGCGGTCGATTTCAAGGGCGTGGAGTATTTTGACGGCGCTGACTGGCAATTCTGGGAGATGCAGGCCGCCGTGCCGGCCAGTGGCGCGCTGCACGTCACGGGAGGCACGGACTTGCGCCCCTTGCAGGATTTCGGCGTGGCCGGAATCGATGAGGGCTTCCTGCGCACCCTCGACGACCTGCCCTGGGAAAAAACCCGGGACGGTCTGTCCTGCGCCATGCAACCCGGAGACTACATCCTGCTTGAACCCCGACGCGAGAACAACGGAGTAACGGTCCGGCTGACTCCCTTCAGCGTCACGGACAATGAAACGACGGTCGTTCAGATCGGAGCAGCGTCACAGGAATGAAGCGAATAAAGTCCTCCGCGATTGCAAGACCCCGTGCTTTGCTCTACATCACAACATATTGAAACCCACCGCACGAGGATAGCCACATGGACAGACATATTCTGTTGACCGTAAGTGATGACTTCAGCTCCCTGCAGGCCGTACGATTCGTTGCCGGATTCTTTGCCACCGCCGACTATCCGCAGTTGACCCTCCTCTACGTCGCCCCGAATCCCAAGGCAGGACTGACGGAGGCGGAGATCATCCAGGATTACGGAAACCTGACCCGCAGGGAAACCCAGACCAAGAGCCTGGCCCAGACCGCCCTCGACAGGGCCGAGGAACTGCTTGTGAACAAGCATTTTCCCCGGGCCAACATCCACAAGAAAATCACCTTTAAACAGCTCGGCACGGCCAAGGACATCATTCAGGAAGGCATCGCCGGCATCTATGACGCCATCGCTCTGGGCCGCAGGGGCTTGTCCCGTCTGGAAGAACTTATCAACGAAAGCGTGAGTAAACAAATATTCACCACGCCCATGGAAATTCCACTGTGGATCTGTCGCAGCAACGAAAAACCCGCCCCAAGCGTGCTGCTCTGCACTGACGGCTCTCCCGCCAGCCTACGCTGCGCCGACCATGTCGGTTTCATGCTCGCCAACGCCCCCGAACACGAGATAACCTTGCTGCACGTGGACTGTGGCACATCCCCGGCAGTCCCGGAGGACGCCTTGGCCCAGGCCCGGCGCATGCTCGAAGAAAACGGCGTTGCCGGACGTCGCATTCATCAGAAGATTGTAAAATGCACGAGCATCACGGATACCATCCTGAACATGACCCGGGATGGTGCATATGGCGTCCTGGCCACGGGGCGCACGGGACGGGGAGAAAGCAGAACCCAGCACCTTTTGGGCTCGGTCAGCATGAACCTGCTCAAACAACTCGAATCCACGACCTTGTGGATCTGCCACTAGGAACTAAAAAACCCCCGCGCCATCTCCGGACACGGGGGTTTCATCGCTCATCGCCACGCTCTACGCGAAAAGCATGTCGTGAATCGCGGCCACCACGGGCTGGGGCACCGCGTCTTCCAGAAAAATCTCATACTTCGTGGCCGTGCTGCTGATGGCCAGAACGCGGTTCCCGGACTCTTCCAGGCGAGCCAGCACCGCGCTGATCCGGTCGCGCTGCGCCGCCACCCGCGAACCGATGAGGGACAGACTCACGCACGGGACACCTTCCAGGGCTCCGGCATTTTTTTCGTCCACGATGACGACACGCAGCCCCTCCACGGACTGGCACAACCGGCAGTCCGGAGGCAGCGGCACGCCCGCTTCACAGGCGATCCAGCGCAGACGGTCATGATAGACCATGGCCTGCAGGGTATCGCGGTTCAGATTCCCGCTCGAAACGATGGTTCCGATGAGCCCGGAACTGCTGGACCCGGCGGCGATGCGCACCCCCAGACGGCGGGCATACTCCACTGCGTCGTCCTTCAAGACCTTGGCCCCGGCGGCGGACATCTCAAGCATGGTCTCGTAATCCACGGTGTCCAAACGACGGGCCGAGGGCGCAAGACGCGGGTCCGAGGTATAGACCCCGTCCACATCCGAATAGATCTCGCACACGTCGGCCGAAAGAGCCGCCGCCACCGCCACGGCCGTGGTGTCCGAGCCGCCCCGGCCAAGGGTGGTGATCTCCCTGGCCGTGGACACGCCCTGAAATCCGGCCACGACGACCACGCGGCCCTGATCCAGAGCCTCACGCAGGCGGTCGCCCTTTATCTCCAGAACCCTCGCGTCCCCGTGATTGCAGTCGGTGATCAGCCCTATCTGCGAGCCGGTGAAAGACACTGCCAGGCCTGGCCTGATGCCGTTTATGGCGATGCTCATCATGGCGATGGAAATGCGCTCACCGGCCGAGACGAGCATGTCCATTTCGCGCGGGTCGGGGTTTTGGGCCAGCTCCCGGGCCTGCCCGACCAGCGCGTCGGTGCTCTTGCCCATGGCCGAGACCACAACGACCACTTTGTCCCCGCTCTCGTGACGGGCTACGATACGCCGCGCCAGATCCCGGATCTTGTCCGGGGTGGCCACGCTGCTGCCTCCGTATTTCTGAACGACAAGGGCCATGCTTTTCTCCTTATTTCGCCATTTTCACGATGCGCGGCAAAAAAGTTCCGCGAATACGCACCAGATCGGCCTGCGCGGCCATGACTTCCCGTATGTCCTTGTAGGCCATGGGCACTTCGTCGAGCCCTCCGGACAGGAGCCGCACCCCGCGCTCCTTGAGGACATGCTCCAGATCGGACCTGCGAAAGCGCGCAAGGGCCTCCTTGCGGCTCATGACCCGGCCAGCGCCGTGGGCCGCCGAGCACAGGGACATCGGATTGCCCAGGCCCTCGACCACAAAGGCCGGATCGACCATGGTGCCGGGAATGATCCCGTATACATCCCGACCGGCCGGGGTCGCGCCCTTGCGATGCACGATGACCTCACGTCCGTCGTGAATCTCTCGCCAGGCGAAATTGTGGTGGTTCTCGATGCTGCGCATGGGCGTCAAGCCCAGGCTCCCGGCCACGGCGGCATGGATAAGGGCGTGGCTCGCCGCGCTGTACCGGCCCATGAGCTCCATGGCGGCCCAGTATTCGCGCCCTTCGTCCGTATCCAGCCCAAGCCAGGCCAGATGTCCGAGGGCGCGCGGCAGCTCCGGATGCAGGCGTCTGGCCAGCGCGCTGTAGTGCTTGGCCACCTCCCCGCCCGTGCCCCGGCTGCCGCTGTGGGACATGAGGGCCAGGTACGTCCCTTCGGGCAGGCCCGGCATGGCCCCGGGCACATCCAGTATACCCCACTCGACGAAATGATTACCCGAGCTTTCCCGGATTAATAAATA
The DNA here is from genome assembly GCF_900114115.1 of Desulfomicrobium apsheronum. NCBI lineage: Bacteria > Pseudomonadati > Thermodesulfobacteriota > Desulfovibrionia > Desulfovibrionales > Desulfomicrobiaceae > Desulfomicrobium > Desulfomicrobium apsheronum. Next base: position 222,796 of record NZ_FORX01000005.1, read on the forward strand.
TTGTCAAAGATGGACAATAATGACATAACATCTCAAAAAAAGAGGATATTTTATGGAGATAATTTCCATTAATAACCAAAATAGCACCCTGACAATTATCAGCCGTGGACAGCTACGCGTTACTACTGAGGAATGGACCAGCCCAACAGAGCACTTCGAACGCCTTCAAGGCAACGCGTTGGAACTGCTCCTAGTACCTGCAATGAGGTCAGGGAAATGGGAGTACAAAAGATCGCTCTTGTTATTTGACTACCTCTTGCGAGTAATTGATGAACCCCTAATATCGTCTGCCAGTGATTTGTTTTCAATTCGCTTTCGGACTTTGCAATCGCTGTTTTATGGAGCCCTTGGCTCTGAACGGTTTATCAACATCTCCAAGATTAGCCGAATTAAATTAGCATATAATTTTTACAGTTTACTCAAGCGAGTTAACACACCAGTTTTATTAGCAACCCACAAGCCAAAAGCAGCGGTGAAGATTCCAGAAGACTTAGTACAGGCATTCGAGAAAATTGAACTCAACGAAGTGCAGGTAGACAAGCTTCGCCCATATTTCCTGACGACAAAATCCGGAACTGAATACAACGTCCTTCTAAAGGATATGATTCCAGTTATGGGGAAATCATTTACAAATACATTTTTTGATGGACTAAAAACAATCGCTCGGTCTAAAGCCAAGGATACCGGACTTAGAGACTTCGGTACAACATTTGCTCAATTCGTTAGCCACATTTCTGCCAAAAATCAACCTATCACACCAAAGCTTCTTACTGATCCATCGTATGTTCAAACGTTCTTGATCGATTTCATGGAGTATCATTTTATGAAAATGGTGCGTCGCAAAGCTGCTGTACAAGAAGCAACCATTGGATCGCTTCAGAAATTATGGAGCCGTTATAGAATCTACTGGAGCTCACTTGCCTCTCAAAAAATCGTAGCCTATCCAATGAATGCCTTCCCGTCTGGCAATCCAAAATTACTATCGTCCGATTCGATCAGACACCGCAAAGTCAATACGGATACGACTGGCAATACCACGATCATTACCGAAAAACTGATCACCGCCGTCCCACTTCACATCACCGACGAAGAAGCCACAAAGCTCATTTTCGTACAACTGAAGAACGATTTCATTAAGGTTCAAACATGGCTACGCGAACATCTAAATTCATTCTTCGATGACTATAAAGCTGGTCAAAAACTTGCTTCAGAAGTGCTAGAACTTCCGTCAGACGACCAAGTTGAACGAGCGACAAGGTCTAGCTCAAAAAAACCTAGCTTACCGCTTGCTATTAAGTACTTCAATGAGGTGCATGGCGGATATACAGATACCTCCCGCTTTCCAACCCCCGTCTACCCAAACTTAGAAGCGCGTTGTCGTGTCTCCAAAGAGCGCCTTTCGCGTTACCTAGGGATACCAAGCCGCCAGGAGGCAATGGCGTTTATGGCATTGCTCGCGTCGCACGATGGCCGGTTCTCTGAATCAGCAATAGCGACCGCTAAACTACTCGATAGCAATGGTAACCGAATCAATGCTGTTGAAACCGACGCTGGTATAATTCTCACCGTACTCAAGGAACGCAATGCGGGTGACGGTTGGCATGACGTAGTCCTGAAAGGAGAAGCCAAAGACTTAGTTAAGAAATGGATTCATGTAACAACTCCTTTACGAAACCACATGATGCATAATAAGGTTAAAGGATGGCAAAATATTGTTATTTACACAGGGAATTATTTAGGCTCACCTGCGCATTTTTCCCGCAGTAGTAACATTAATTCAACTTTTCGAAATTTTGCATTGAACTATAAGTTTCGACTAGGAAACCTAGCAAATCAAGTGACCATCCCGCGCATTCGGTCTACCCGTGCAGTTCTCGTCTTTCTTGAGAGTATGAACCTCGCAAAGATGGCTAAAGAACTGGGCAACACAAATGAGACATCTCTGAGACATTATCTGCCTGATTCGCTTTGGGAATACTTCACTACGCGCTGGATACGAATATTCCAAAACCTACTCATCGTCGAGGCCACCAGAGACACTCATTACATGCAAAAAGCCCTACACTTCAGCAGCGCTGCCGAAATGGACGAGTTCCTAAAGAATCACGCTGTAATTCCGCTCATTCCAACGAATAGCGAACTCTCGGATGCCTCGACTGATGCTGATTCAGAACGAAAAGCAGACGAACTAATGGTTGCAGCAAGCCCAGGAATATTTACCACACTTTTATCCATTTCCGAAGCTTCAAGACTAGTGGTCGGCCAGGGAATCCAACTATCGCCACAAGCCGTTTATTGGACGGAATTCACGCAAAGACTGAGAACGCATATCGAGAGTAGTGATTTTTGCGACCATAGTATTAAACAGATGATGCGTGCCGCGTTAGTTAACGCCAACCCAGCAAACTTCATTGAGGTAGTTCGTGGCTAGACAACTCCCTAAAGAGCTAGATTTCATCCAAAAATACCGGATCTCAAACCATGACTTGGAATATGCTAAATGGCGTATCTCGGACTTTGATGCTGATAAATGGGAATGCTCATTCGGCTATAAGACGTTCTACATCATTGATTTCAGAAAAGTCCTTAATGATGGAAGCTTGCTGACAAATCCAAAGAATCGAGCTCTACTCAATAATATTAAGCGATTCATATGCCTGCAAACACACCCATTACTCACTGGAAGCATTTCTGTTTCAAAAAAAACCTCGCTACAGCGTGTTTCAATAGCATTACAAATAATAGACTATTTTTTACTACAAGGATCATATCTTAAAATTTCTTCGAACGGATTTAGCAATATAACAAAAGATGATATTGTGATGTTTATCGACACTATTACAAAAAATCAATCCATCAAAATCAGCATTTACCAGCCAAAAAAATGGATTGTTTCGTTTTTGAAAAATATCAAATTATCCACAAAAAAACTTGCATGGACACAAGCAACCTATCCAGACCTCTTCGAATTTGGAGGCTTGGATTCAGACTGTTTACTCACAAAAGACCAGCTTATAAATGCCCGGGCATGGCTAAAACTTCACAATTACTACCATCAAGCAATCCAGAGTGAAGGTAGCGAATTCAAATACCGTGTCCAACGAAATAATTTGCTAACACTTATTATTGGAAACCGTGTCCTCTGCAACTTAAAATTCAAAAGACTCCAGCTAGAGGGATTAGATGTTGCCCCCAGCCATTGCTATGTCCAAGAATTACCAGCTGTTCCTGTTAGCAATATTGATGAAGACGAACGAGCCTCCACTGAATTTGTCGGCATCTATATCAGCGCATTAAAAAGCATGCGAATCGCTTCTCAAAACGGATCAGAACTCATTTCAGACCATGCTTTAACTGTAATAGAAAACACAGAGTTACTTCGATACGAGAGAACAAAGGAAAGGACACGATTTACAACTATCCCTTTTGATATTGTAAATATAATATTTGGAAAATCAATTGAATTTTATATTGAATATGGCGCAAACTTAATTGATTACTACATCGCACTAGCAGCTACAGGAGACAATATCCGCGAGTTGCCCATTCCTATTCCTAACAAACTGAAAAAACTTGGAATCAGCGCTTGGAGATTACCAGTCGACACGCCAACTGATTTCTTTCAACAACTCAGGAGTGGGAGCAGCCTTTACAATATGCTTGAGGTGCTGTACGGGGCCATTGGCATCCTGGTGAACACCCTAATGGCCAGAAGAGCTTCCGAACTGGATGAACTTACCCAGGAATGCATTGTTAAAGATTCTGACAGATATTTCCTTGCTTTCAATTTGAGAAAAGCAAACGTTCTTGAACACCGGCAACGATCGCTCCGCCCTCTTCCACATATTGCTGCCGAAGCCCTACAACTTTTGGCAAGGCTATCTAATACCCTACAAAAACTTGGCTACACAACAAACAAATACCTATTTGGCTTTCCTTTCAGTGCGTATTTCTTAAATTCGTCACTTTACGGCACGGCACAACCTGAATTAAGACGATGTTTCAATAGGTTTTGTGACTACTTCCAAATACCTACTGATGATCAAGGTCGAAGATACTACGTCAGGCAGCATCAACTTCGTCGAAACTTTGCACTTTTGTTTTTTTTGGAAAGGATCTTTTGGCGGCGTAGAGGTACTTCGACATTTTTTAGGGCACACCAAACCTTCGATGACATACAACTATGTAACAGAATCTATCCCAGGAAAAATACTTAAAAGAGTAAAAGCAACAGTTGCTAAAGACATGATAAAAGCCAACCATGAGGCAACAGAAGGATTCGCAAAACTAATTTGCGATAGGTATGGAATTACACTTAACCAGTTACACATACTTCCGGAACAAGATGTGGTCAATTACGTCGAAGATCTAATAGCATCTGGCGACGCCGTAGTGGAACCGGAGTTTATCGAAGGCCCCAATGGGGAGGAATACCGTATCATTTATAGGATTATCGACAAATCGATGCCAAAAATTGAGGCCTGACATGGTAAGACATCAATACGAAACATCCCTCCCAAAGTCTGCATCAGTACGCAATGAATACGAACTACTTCAAAAATTAGTTCACGAACTAGGATCCGTCGATCAGACCCTACGGGAAACAATTGCTTCAGCTTTGGTTTCACAAAGCGACCTTGCAGCCTTTGAACACTTCGATACAGGTATCGTCGGAATGTCCCTGAACACGCACAAGGCAATCGCCGACCAAGTCATCGAAGGCGGATACAAGACCTTAAACGAATACCGGAGGGCTGCTCTCCAAAAGCTAAGGGAGTTTGAGCGAAGAAAAGAAGGTCCCGGACGAGGGACAATTAATTGGTACAAGATTGCACTGGCAGAGAAGAACGAAAAACTTATCAGGGTGGCTAACGACATCGCACTCATGAGCCAGCGTCTCGATGAAGTCCTGGCGCTTGCGCAGCAGATGGCCGCAAAGGCAAGTATGCTAGATGAATTTCAAAAGCAACGTGACGAGTTGCTACGAAAATTTTAAACAATTGACACTTAATCCACAATGACTCCTCAGAGCAAACTTTACCTCATAACTTCTGGAGATTGCCGCCTACCGTTGCACGCAGGCCAAGGCGGTGTCGTTACTTATCCCGCACACGACATTCCCCAACTTTTATGGCCAGATGGGACTATCTGTTGGCTAGCGAATATCTTCTTGCTAAACGGATACCGGAAAGGACGCTCCAGGAAGAACAAAGGGGGAACGCTATTGACTTGGGCAAAAAATCTGAGCCACTTGATTCGATGGTGCTACCAAAACAAAATCGATTTTATAGATCTTACGGATAGTCATTTTAAAATGTTCATTAATACTCTTCTCATTGAGAAGGATACCGAGCAACCCTCTGAAAAAAGACGCTCCGAGCAACAGGTAACAACCATCTGCTCAACCGTTTTAAATTTCCTTGCGTTTCTTGATGGTAAATATCCTGGCTTAAATCTTCTTGGGCCTACTGGACGGATTCGGGCAGAGCAAAAGACATTTAAAATCATGACCGGAAGGAGCGGCACGACAATCAATCGAACAAGCTGGGTGCATGAATGCGTACCGCGTCACAGAAAAACCAGACGGCGTCAGCCCATCTCAACATCGGCGGTGAATCGACTCTACGAAGCAAACGTGACACTTAACGCAACGCCACTTGTATCCAGACGACGGTACATCATGCTCCGCCTCCTTGAAATTACTGGTGGTCGGCGCATTGAGATATCCCAAATAAAGGTTAAAGATATCGAAGAGGCTATAAAGACAGGTGAGTTGAAGTTGTTCAGCGCAAAGCAATCTCGGCATGAGGCCTATCGCTTCGTGCCTGTTACGCAAACTGACCTAAAAGACTTACAGTCCTTCATAAAACACTACCGACAAAGGGTGATTCGAAAAACCATTGGCCACACTAATGACCATAGCATGCTCTTCATTAATAATGATAATGGCCTACCTCTTGAAATTGATACGCTTGGAACGGAATTCTATTTATTGAGAAAGGCAGCAGGCATCATAGATGAAGAAGCATGCCTACACGCGTTCAGACACCGCTATATAACGAACATTTTTCGCAATCTTATCAAAACTCATCGCTACCAAAGCGAAGGAGATCTCCGCAGCGCTCTCCTTTCAACTGAAACGTTAAAGCTCAAAGTGATGGAATGGACTGGGCACAGCAACATTGACTCACTCGATCGTTACATACATCTTGCTTTTGAAGCTGAATCTAACTTTCAGAATACAATGAATCTAATAAAGGGTAAGAACGTAATTGACTCTTTACGCGTCATACTCAAAGAATATAGCTGTCAGTTCAAAATTTCAAGCAGGACGCCAGAATTAATCGCATCTCTATCAGGCGTAGTTGACGAAGCGGCCTCCGAGTTAGAGAAACTGCTTAAGGCATCAGAGGAGTCTTGCGATTCGTAACCTGATCAAAAGCAACCCGTCTGCCGGGATGGTACCAAAATTGGAATCTGAAGGCGGCTCAGACCTCTGATATTTTTTGGAGGGCCACATCGTACAAACTGACAATATTAGCAAGCACAGTATACTGCAATATATTGAATATTTACAAATATCTAACAATATTTTGCTTCCCGTCTTCTTAAAAATTCCGCCCGAACACTTCTGTCCGTTGCCTGAAAACCTGAACCGTGAAAAAAATGGTTCCTCGCTGTTTCAAGTGGGTAGGGCAAATTTAAGCCTCCCCCCGATGAGGTAGATCATGGCGATCAGGTTTCGAGTCGATCGATAGCCCCGCGCCCTGGATTTCGCGGATTGAACCAGGCTGTTGAGCCCTTCCAGGATGCCGTTGCTGATCCCGGAGGTGAACCAACGCAATATACCGTTCCAGTGTCGTTTAATTGTGGCCGCGGCCTTTTTCATGGGCTCCAGTCGGCTGTGCGTGGCCCAGAAGTACCATTTCTTTAGGAACGCTTCTGACTGCTCCACTGGCTGCGTGAACAGCTCCTGGAAATTGAGCTTCAGATGATAGGCGCGGGTTGTCTTCAGGTTGAGTTTGGGCAGGCTGAGTTCTTTGAGACGTTCGGCCTGGCTAGCCTTGAGATTCACAGGATTTTTGAGCCAGACATGACGACTTTTGGAGAGTTCCGGACGGTCCCTCTGCTCGACGCGGCGGACCTCGTCCACCGCCTCGTTGATAATTTTCATGATGTGAAATTTGTCGAATGTGATTTGAGCTTTGGGAAAGTGTTCCCGGATTCCGCCAATGAACGCTTGAGACATGTCGCAGCAGGCTTCCTCAACGCGTTCTGGACAACCGCCATGTGCCGAGAAATCCTGCTTGAAGCACTCAACGGTTGAAGAATCCTTGCCCTCGGTGGCGAAGATGACTTTGCGGTCTTCCAGATCCACGAACAGGCTCACATAGTTGTGGCCACGCTTGCAGGCGGTTTCATCGACGCCGAACCGTGTGATCTCCGAGAAATCAGCTCGCTCACGGGCTTGGTCCACGTAATGGTGCACGATGCGCCACAAACGCGTGTCATGCTCGCCAACATAGGCGGCGACGGTCTTGACCGGCATGGCTTTGACGAGGGTCATGATCATGGCCTCGAACAGTAGCGTGAAGCCGCTTCCTGGTCGGGCCCATGGAACAGGCAGGAGCTTGGCTCCGCACTTGCCACATCCAACCCGAGGGACTTTTGCCGAAAGGTAGGCCTCATGCTGGAAAAAGTTCAGATGACGCCATGTCTTCTCAACGGTGTCGTGAGCCTTGAGACCCATTTGACCGCATTCGGGGCAAGCGAACATGCTGCCGCGAGGAAAGCCAAGTCTGATGTCGAGGCGCTTTTGTTGCGGGTCGAATTCGCAAGAAACCACCTCCCACGGAGGGGTTAAGCCAAGGGCCAGTTGGAAAAGGTCGGTGTCTTTCATAGGCGAACGAATTACCCGGATGTGGTCAGGGGTTCAAGGCTCCTACCCACTTGAAACAGCGAGGAACC